>JAEZCJ010000122.1 GCA_023433615.1 Bacillota bacterium
CTCCAGATGCATCCGAACTATATCGCGCGGTGCATGACCGAGGTGTATGGCTGTACGCCCCAACAATACATGCTGCTCTATCGCTTGGATCAGGCGAAGCTGCTGCTCCTGAAGACCGACTGGCCCGGCGCGCGGGGGGCGACGGAGTCAGGCGTTGGTCAGACGCCGCACTTTTCGCGCTGCTTCTCGGAGCACGCAGGTCTGTCCCCTCTCCAATACCGCAAACAGTATACCCAGAGGGACCGATTGTGATCACGATGCATCGCGGTGTAGCGTATTCGACGTCGAATCTTGAACGCTGGCGCAATTGAAGCGTATGCTTCCGATGTGCGTTTCTTATGGAAACGCTGGAGCTCCTCAATTGCTACCATCGTCCAACCTTCGAAGGTAGCGACAAACGACTATTTTAAATTAGTTGTACGATCTTTAGGCTGCGCCAAATAGAATTAGTGGGGATCGATCGATGGAGAATATCGTACTATGGGGCTTTTATCTGCTGACTTTCTATGCTTTTCTCCCCGGTTTCATCAGCCGTACGTTCGGCTTCCGCGTCTTCAAGAAGGGACGGGCAGAACGGGAAATCGCACTGACCTTCGACGATGGGCCCGATCCGCATTATACGCCGCTGCTGCTCGACTTGCTCAAGCGATACGACGCGAAGGCCACGTTCTTCGTCGTCGGCATCAATGCAGAGCGGCACCCGGACATACTGGCCAGAATGGCGGAAGAAGGCCATGTCATCGGCATTCATAACTACATTCATAAGAGCAACTGGCTCATGCGTCCAGGAACGGTCAAGAAACAGATTCACCGTACGGGCGATATCATCAAGCGCGCGACCGGCGAACGTCCCGTCTACTATCGGCCGCCGTGGGGCATCGTCAACCTGTTCGACTTCTCGAATCTAGGGTACCTGCAGATCATACTCTGGTCCGCGATGTTCGGCGATTGGCGGCTGCGCGTAGGTGCCGAGCGATTAACGGAGCGGATGATGAAGAAGCTGCGGCCGGGAGAGGTCGTGCTGCTTCATGACTGCGGCACTACATTCGGCGCAGACGAGCATGCACCGGCTCAGATGCTGACTGCGCTGGAACAGTACTTGAAGGCCGGCGAATCGCGCGGCTACCGATTCGTAACGATCAAGGAGCTGATTGCGTTGACGGATAAGGCGCGTAAGGCCGCGCGCGGCACGGCGAAGCTCGGCGTGCTGAAACGTGCAGCGGTCAAACTGTGGATGACGTGGGAAAAATGCTTCAACTTCCTGTTCCGCATCGTGGATATCGGCGACGGCTCGATCTTCCACTATCGCATTCGGCCATATTACGGCGAGACGCTGAAGCTGGAAGACGGCTGCGAGATCCGTTCGAAGGACAAGGTCGTCGAGCTGCACCTGGATAACGAGAAGCTGCTCCAGGTCATGCTGAATTCGCGGTCCGTTCTGCAGAGCGCGATCCAGCTCATCCGAGAGGTGGACCGCGCCATGCCGAAGCTTGCCAAGCACATGGAAGGGCGCAAGGAATTCGACGATGTCGCCGGTCTATACGGCGTCAGCATGATGCATAGGGGACCGGAAGCATTCGGGTTCAGCGTCTTGCAGCTGCCGAAGGGGATGTTCAGCTTCTTCACGAAGTACTATCTGCGGCTTCTGATGGTGGTGCTGCACCCCGGAGGCAAAGAGCGGATGCGGGGCAAGAACGATACGATGGTGCCGCATATCATGGCGATGTCGATGGCGGAATTCAATCGCAGATATGTTGCTGGAGGCGGAGACATGTCGGCTTCGAACATGAAGGCGAAGACGGCAGAGACCGAGCTCCAAGAGGATGCGCTAGACGAGTACGACCGACATGCGTTATCGATACCGGGCAACGGCTGACAGCAATCAGGCAGCGAGTGGACAAGACAGTTAGGAATAAGCCTAACACGCAGTTATTTCGATTCCGTTCATGCATGCAGCTCATATTAACGATGACAAGAGGCGTCTCCGCGAAGGAGACGCCTCTTGTTCCTGCTGCTATGGCAATTCTCTTGCCTACATCTTCATTACGCCGCCCATGCTGGCATTCGTTACCAGATGGGAGTAGCGAGCGAGATAACCGCGCGTAATCTTCGGCTCGAAGCCCGGCCATGCCGCACGGCGCTTCTCCATCTCTTCGTCGCTGATCAAGACGTTCATGGAGCGGTTGTTCATGTCCAGCTCGATGATATCGCCGTCTTGGACGAATGCGATCGGTCCGCCTTCTGCCGCCTCAGGCGAGACGTGGCCGATGCTGATGCCGCGGGATGCGCCGGAGAAGCGGCCGTCCGTGACCAAGCCGACCTTCGCGCCGAGGCCCATGCCGACGATTTGCGATGTCGGAGCCAGCATCTCAGGCATGCCTGGGCCGCCTTTTGGACCTTCGTAGCGGATGATGACGACATGGCCTTCCTTGATCTTGCCGCCGGCGATGCCTGCGAGCGCGTCCTCTTGGGAGTCGAAGCAGATGGCAGGGCCCTTGTGGTAGCCGCCAACCGACTTATCGACTGCGCCGACCTTAATGATCGCGCCCTCAGGCGCAATGTTGCCGAACAGGACGGCCAGTCCGCCTCGCTCGCTATGCGGATTGTCCAGCGGATGGATAACATCGGTATTCAGGATCTCGCAGCCGGCGACGTTCTCGCGAAGCGTCTTGCCCGTGACGGTAATGCAATCGCCCTTGAGGGCGTCCGGCTTCTTCAAGAGCTCGTTAATGATCGCGGACACGCCGCCTGCCAGGTGGACATCCTCGATGTGATAATCCGAAGCCGGAGCGATCTTCGCCAGATGCGGCACGCGCTCTGCCACTTCGTTAATGCGGGAGATCGGATACTCGAAGCCGGCCTCGCGCGCCAGCGCAAGCGTGTGGAGTACCGTATTCGTCGAACCGCCCATTGCCATATCAAGCGCGAACGCATTGTCGATTGCGTCCATCGTTACGATGTCGCGCGGCTTGATGTCTGCCTTAATGAGCTCCATCAGCTGGCGTGCAGACTTCTTCACGAATTCGCGGCGTTCAGGCGCAATCGCCAGAATCGTGCCGTTGCCGGGCAATGCCAGTCCAAGGCCTTCCGCGAGGCAGTTCATCGAGTTGGCGGTGAACATGCCGGAGCACGATCCGCAAGTCGGACAGCCGTAAGCTTCCAGTTCTTGGAGGCCTTTCTCGTCGATCTTGCCGGCTTGGTATGCGCCGACGCCTTCGAACACGCTGGAGAGCGAGATGGAACGGCCGTCAGACGTCTTGCCGGCCTTCATCGGTCCGCCGCTGACGAAGATCGTCGGGATGTTGACGCGCAGGGCGCCCATCATCATGCCCGGCGTAATTTTGTCGCAGTTCGGGATGCAGACCATGCCGTCGAACCAGTGCGCGTTAACGACCGTCTCGACGGAATCGGCGATGATCTCGCGGCTGGCGAGGGAATAGCGCATGCCGATGTGGCCCATGGCGATGCCGTCGTCTACGCCGATCGTATTGAATTCGAAGGGAACGCCGCCCGCTTCGCGGATCGCTTCCTTGACGATTTTTACGAATTCCTGCAAATTCACGTGACCTGGCACGATATCAATGTACGAGTTGCAGACGGCAATAAACGGTTTGTTGAAGTCTTCTTCCTTGACGCCGGCCGCTCTGAGCAAGCTGCGGTGCGGAGCGCGGTCGAAGCCTTTTTTGATCATATCCGATCTCATTTTGCCCTTTGACATGACTCTACCTCCATATATAACATATACTATCCACACTAAACATCGGAGTATCGATTGTCAAGCCAAACAGCAGCAAGCGGGCGCGGAAAAATCACGTAAAAATCCTTTGACCAAATAGGAAATTTGACCTATACTAATAAAGAAAGTGAATTGTTTTAGTGCTTTGGTCGAGTTTCATGAAACGACAAAGGCAAACTGCGTGAAAGCGCGGGGCGCAAAGCTACAGGGGCTATAGCGACGTTTCGTCAGTATGCCAGCCAGCTACCGAATGATGTGAAGGAGGCCAACTAATGGAAATCAGCGCCGCGCTTAAGGCGGTCGGCAACGGATCGGCAATGCAGAAATATGTGGCGATCCAGATGCTCGATAAGGCAAAAGACATGCAGGCCGCGCAAATG
>JAEZCJ010000151.1 GCA_023433615.1 Bacillota bacterium
GGCATAAGGTGTTGTACGACCTGGGCGTCGTCGCGACGAAGGAGCCGTTCCACAAGCTGGTCAACCAAGGCATGATTCTCGGCACGAACAACGAGAAGATGAGCAAATCGCGCGGCAACGTCATCAACCCGGGCGATATCGTGAACGAATACGGCGCGGACACGCTGCGGATGTATGAAATGTTCATGGGCCCTCTGGAGGCGACGAAGCCTTGGAACACGAACGGCGTCGAAGGGTCCTTCCGGTTCTTGAGCCGCGTCTGGCGGTTGTTCGTCACGGAGGAAGGCCATTTGAATCCGGCCATCGCCGATGACGGAGGCAGCGACGCATTCAAGCGCGTCTGGCATCGTTCGATCAAGAAGGTAACCGAGGATTACGAGAACCTGCGGTTCAATACGGCGATCAGCCAGATGATGATCTTCGTCAACGAGGCGTACAAGGCAGACAGCTTGCCGCGTCAAGCGCTGGCGGACTTCCTGCAATTGCTGTCTCCGATCGCCCCGCATATCGCCGAAGAGCTGTGGGCGAGACTCGGCCATAGCGAATCGATTACGTATGCGGCATGGCCGGCATTCGAGGAATCTTGGACGGTTGATCAAGAGGTCGAGATCGTCGTGCAGGTGAACGGCAAAATTATCGAGCGATTGTCGATCGCGGCGGATACGGCAGAGGCGGAGATGGAGAATCTGGCGAAGTCCAATGCGAAGGTGCAGGAAGCGATTGCCGGCAAGACCGTCCGCAAGACGGTCGTGGTCAAGGGCAAGCTCGTCAATATCGTAGCGAATTAATCAGCGGCAACAGACGAAGCCCGCTGGCGGGCCATGCCTGCAGCGGGCTAGCGTTTGACCGTGAAGGACTGGTCGACTTTCTCCAGATCCTCGCGGAATTTGGCATGCGTCGTCTGGATCAATCGTTCGAACACGCCGGACATCTCGGACTCGAGCTGGCGCAAGGCTGTGGCGGTGATGCCGCCCGGTACGGATACGCGGGCTTGGAGCGTCTCCGGCGTCATGCCGCCTTCCGTCAGCAAGAGGCCTGTGCCATGCAGCATGCTGCCGGCCAGCCGAACCGCGTCCGTGCGGTCGATGCCGGTCTCGAGAACGGCTGCGTCGACGAACTGCTGAAGCAAGTAAGCCATGAAAGCCGGACCGCAGCTCGACAGGTCGGATACGACGCGGGTATACTGCTCCTCGATGCGGATGGGATCGCTGATGTGCGAGAGCAGCCCTTCGAGCATGGCTTGGTCGATCGCGTCGAACCGACTGCCGTAGATGCAGAGCGATGCGCCGCTTAACATCATATTCGTAATGCTGGGGATGACCTTCGCGATTTTGCAGGGAAGCCACTCCTCCAGATGGGCCAGTAGCACTGGACTTGTGATCGAGACGATCATTTGTTCCGGCTGTATACTGGCCTTTATTTCGTCGATGACGCTTTTGAAGTCGAGCGGCTTGATGCACAGGAACACCAGGTTGCTGCCGAGAGCGGCTTCTGCATTGGTGCGAACGGCTTGCATGCCGGGATATCGCGAGGCGAGCTGCTCTGCCTTGTCGTACGTTCGATTCGTGATCGTGATCTGCCCCGGCAGAAGCGCTCCGGATCGGACAAAGGATTCGACCAGCGTGCCTCCCATGCTCCCGGTCCCAATGAAGCTGACATTCATTAGGATTCCTCCCTTTCTCAATGTCGGCTGGTTCAGACTTTCCAAGAATCGCGCATGCTGCGCTGCTCTAACTACCGTATGCGGGCGTGCAAGTCCGGCATACCAAATTTTTTAGGGCAGGATGGCCGGTGTGCCGGCGGTGGAGGCGGCGAAAGCTCGTGACCATAATCCCCTTCGGTCAGGGACGGATAGGGCAGCTGTTCCTGAGTAGATGGGATAGTCGTTGGAAGCTGGAGAAAGAGGCCTAGGGAGGGTACACGAATGATTTCGATGAAAGGAGAGTGGATGACGATGAAACATGTTCGACGATTGAAGGCGGGGATCTTGCCTGTTGCCGCAGCTGGCATCTTATGCGCGGGGCTGCTATGGGGAGCGCTCGCCGACCGCAAATCCAGCATGCCGGAGGGGTGGATGCCGGTGAACGATCGCGTCGAGGCTTCGCTGGCGGATCTGGCATCGAGGCAGGTGAGCGAAGAGGATCGCGTCAAGAACAGGGCGCAGGAACGGACGGATCGGGAAGGTGCGGAAGCGGCGGTAGAAGGAAAAGGGGACGGCGCGTCGGTTGCTGCGGCAGGCGAGGAAAATACGGCTGGCGGGGACGGCTTGGACGCGGAAGGCGAGGGGGATTCGGGTGGAGTGGAAGGCGTCGAAGAGGTGCAAGGTGTGCGAGGTTCGGAAGGTGCGGGAAGTGCTTATGGTGCGGAAAGTGCGGAAGGTTTGGATGTTGCGGGAGATGCGGGAGGCGGGATAGAAGCGGGTAGCGCGGATAAGGAGGAAATGTCGGGGAAGCTGGATTTGAATGCCGCCGACGCGGAGGAATTGGATGCTTTGCCGGGCATCGGACCCGCCAAAGCGCAGGCCATCATCGAAGACCGGAATGCCAACGGTCCTTATGAAACCGTGGAGCAGCTGACAAGAGTGAAAGGGATCGGGGAGAAGCTGCTGGATAAGCTGAAGCCGCATGTTCGCGCAGGCCGCTAGATCAAGCAATCAACAATTGTGAACGGACGGCAATTGTGCGAGAATGGTAGAGAAAGCGTTACCTTGCGAAAGGACACGCGCTTGATAGGTACATACAAATCATTGAAGGAGTTGTTAGAATTGACAGAAGAACGCAAGCTTAGTCCCGACACGATCGCCGTCCATGGCGGCCAAGAAATCGATCCCACCACGATGTCGCGGGCTGTGCCGATCTACCAGACAACGTCTTACGGATTTCGAGACACCGATCATGCCGCTGATCTCTTCGCGTTGAAGGAATTCGGCAACATTTACACGCGCATCATGAACCCGACGACGGACGTGCTCGAGAAGCGGGTAGCCGCTCTAGAAGGCGCCCCGGCAGCGCTGGCAGTCGCATCCGGCATGTCTGCGATCACGTATTCCATTCTGAATATCGCGGGGGCAGGCGACGAGATCGTCTCCGCATCGAGCCTGTACGGCGGTACCTACAACCTGTTCGCGATCACGCTCCCGAAGCTGGGCATCACGGTCAAGTTCGTTGATCCGTCCAATGCGGATAATTTCCGCGCCGCGATTACGGACAAGACCAAGGCGATCTTCGCCGAGACGATCGGCAACCCGAGAGGCGACGTGCTCGATATCGCTGCGGTTGCGGCCGTCGCGCACGAGAACGGCCTGCCGCTCATCGTCGACAATACGTTCCCGAGCCCTTATCTATGCAGACCGATCGAGCATGGCGCGGATATCGTCGTCCACTCGGCGACCAAATTCATCGGCGGTCACGGCACGTCGATCGGCGGCGTCATCGTCGACGGCGGCAAGTTCGACTGGAAGGCCAGCGGCCGGTTCCCGGGCCTCACGACGCCGGACCCGAGCTACCATGGCGTCGTGTATACGGATGCCGTCGGTCCGATCGCTTACATCATTAAGGCTCGCGTACAGCTGCTTCGCGATATGGGCGCATCGCTGTCGCCGTTCAACGCGTTCCAGCTCATTCAGGGCTTGGAGACGCTGCACCTCCGCATGGAGCGGCACAGCAGCAATGCGATGGCTGTCGCCCGTTACTTGGAGAAGCATGCCGCGGTAGAATCCGTCAGCTATCCTGGCCTTGAGAGCCATCCATCGTACAAGCTCGGGCAGCGTTATATGCCGAAGGGTCAGGGCGCGATCCTGACATTCGAGATCAAGGGCGGCGTCGAGGCCGGCAAGAAGGTCATCGATAACGTGAAGCTGTTCTCGCATTTGGCCAACGTCGGCGACTCCAAGTCGCTGATCATCCACCCTGCCAGCACGACGCATCAGCAGCTCGGCGAGGAAGAGCAGCTGTCGGCCGGCGTGGCGCCGGGCATGATCCGCCTATCGATCGGAACGGAAGGAATCGAGGACATTCTGCATGATCTGGAGCAGGCGCTCCAGGCCAGCCAACAGTAGTTCGGGCCTAACAAGGGCTAGGCAAGCGCGAAAGGAAGAATAACATGTCGGGTCACATCGCTGTCCGCAAAGATTGGGACACGTATTTCATGGATATCGCTTATATGGTATCGACGCGTTCGCTATGCTCGCGCCGCCATGTCGGAGCGGTGCTCGTGCAGGGGAAGAAGCTGCTCGGCACCGCCTACAACGGCGCGCCGATGGGCGTGCCCGATTGCTCGGAGGCCGGCTGCATGATCGCCGAGCAGTACGAGGTCGAGCTCGTGGACGGCAAGGAGACGATGGTGAAGAAGGAGCGCTGCATCCGCACGATTCACGCGGAGCAGAACCTGCTGCTCTTCACGGATCGTGCCGACCGCGAAGGCTCCTCCGTGTACGTGACGGATCAACCCTGCTGGACCTGCGCGAACATGCTCGCGAACAGCGGCGTCCGCGAGATCGTGTTCCATCGGCCCTATCCGAAGGACAGCGACAAGGTGCTTCGCCTGATGGAACAGAAGGGCATCGCGTTCCGCCACTTGGTGAACTACGAGCCGCCGGAGCATACTGCCGTGGCGGATCTGTAAGGCAGCAAGGCAGTAGGCCGCATATCGGATTGACCGCCGAGGCAGGATTGACGGCATCCGTCGGCTAAGTTGACGCGGCAGCTTGATACGGAATAAACAGCTTCTTAGCCGGCTTGCAAGAGGAAGAACCTCTTCATGCGCTCGATCGAGCGCGCGAAGGGGTTCTTTGCCGTTGAGGGAAGGGGGAGAGGGCGCGTCCGATGATTCCGCTCGCTCGAGCGGCTCGACAGATCGAAAGACAGTTGGAACGGGCGTGGGGGCGTTTCTGTGAATGTTAGTACGCACGCTGGCGATTGGGGACTAGGCGAGGGTCGTTTGTATGAAAAATCGTACATATTCAAGAAGTGAGCGGTAGGCAGAGCCTGTGGTTATGCCGCATGAAGCGTTCGTTGGGGCGACGAGATTGGTCGAGCGCTGAAGTATCGCTCTCTGGCAATTGAAGGGAGATGTGGGACATGAACAGCAGACCGCTGGCGGCCTTTGCGACCGCTTGGATTATGGGCAGCGCGGCAGCTTCCGCGCTTGGCGCGCGCGGCGTGCTGCTGGCCGGAGCGGCGCTGGCCTTCGCGCTGCTCGCGCTCGCGCTTGCGAAGCGGCTGACCTTGCCGCTCGCAGCGGCCTGCTTAGCGGCGTACGCAGCCGCCGCAGGCCAGCGGGCGTGGGTCGACGCCCGCAACGTCAGCGCGATCGCCGAGCCTCCGGCGGCGAGCGGCGCCCAAGTCGTGGCGCCGCCGCTCGCGGGCGAGGCG
>JAEZCJ010000036.1 GCA_023433615.1 Bacillota bacterium
GCCCGAAGGCGAGACCTGCTTGGTCGCCTTCGCGTACGGAGGAAATCACAGGACTATTTGAACAATCTCCAGCGCTCGTTCAGCCAACTGATGAGCCGATCCCAAGGGATCGCCGGTCCGCTCCGCACGTCCTTCATTCTTCCAATATAATAGACAATCCAAACTAGCAGCGCAAAAAACAGCATATCCCAAAAGCCGGCAAACAGATAGACGAATCCGAGGAACACGCCGGCGGCAATGCCGAATGCCCGTCCACCATGCGTCGTCAGGAGCTCTCTCCACATCGCAAGCGACCTCCTCTATTCTACGCGGCTTTTGAAGGTTTGGGTCTGAATGATGTTCGCGACGAACACGGACACATTCGCGACCGGGATGCCCGTAATCTCTTCGACATGCTCCTTCACCGCACGCTGGATATCCTCCGTCAGTGTCGGAATGACGCTCTCGCCGTCCACCACGGTGCGAATCGCGATGTCGATTCCGGCTTCCGCGATCCGAATGCGCGCCTTCAAATCCTTGACGCCCTTCTCCTTGGACGCGGCCTTAAGCGCCAGGTTCTCGACGGTCTCGAGCGAGATGCGGATATCGCCGTAATTCGTTCGCTGGTCGATCGAAGGCGCGGACGCGTTGCCTCGCTTCAGAGCGACATACAAGAAGCGCAGACTGATCAACAGGAGCACGACCGCTACCGCGATGACGATGCCTTGCAGCAATCGATCGCCGCCGTATAGCTCCCCGACCCAATCAAGCGCCTCGCGCCGAGGCACGACTCGCGCAACCACGCACAGCGCGACGATCGAGAGTACGAATACGATAAGGCTGTAGATAAGGAGCAAAAGCCTATCCAAGATTTTCGCCATTCCTGACCCTCCCTGAGCAAAATATAGCGACAATTTATAAAAACTGTTTGTCAGCACCGAGAAGGTTGGACGATGGTAGAAAATGAGGAGCGGAGCGTAGGCAGACCTACGTGAGCACCGGAATTTTCGCCAGCGTTCAAGATTCGACGCCGAGTATGCTTCGAAGCATCAACATCGTGATCACAAACAGTTAACCCCTCCGGTTGGCGGCATGCCGCCCACTGGAGGGGTTAAGTACCCATGTGAGCCGTCTACTTCACCCGGTGGGAAGTCTCTTCTTCCTCCGGCTTGTCGCCCGTCTTGAAATGGACGTCGTGAATGTGAACGTTAACTTCCACAACCGCCAGACCTGTCATCATCTCAATGGACCGCTTCACGTTCCGTTGAATTTCCGATGCGATTTCAGGGATTCTGTTGCCATACTCCACGATGATCGAAACGTCGACGGCTGCCTCACGTTGTCCGACCTCGACCTTGACGCCCTTGGACAGATTCTTGCGGCCGAGAAGCTCCGCGATGCCGCCGGCAAAGCCGCCGCTCATCCCTTTGACGCCGCTCACCTCGACCGTCGCGAGTCCGGCAATCACTTCGATGACTTCCGGCGCGATCTGAATCGTTCCCATGTCCGTCCGTTCGTAATCCGTGATCATTGTACTCGTCTCCATTTACGCACCTCCCGTATCGTGCGGAAATATTACCAATGTTACCCTATAGCTTATCCGCATCTTATTTCTATACTATAGCATTCCGCGATAATTATGACAAACTTGCCCGCGGCTCGTTCAAATCATGCTCCTCAAGGAACTTGATGTCGAAGTCGCCCTGAATGAACTTCGGATGGGACAGCAGCTTCAGGTGGAAAGGGATCGTCGTGCGGATGCCATCGATCGCGAATTCGGACAAGGCGCGCTTCATGCGGGCAATCGCTTCCTCGCGCGTAGCGCCCCAGACGATCAGCTTCGCGATCATCGAGTCGTAATGCGGCGAGATGACGTATCCGGGATACGCGCTGCTGTCGACGCGGACGCCGAGCCCGCCCGGCGGCAGATAGAACTGAATCTGGCCGGGAGACGGCATGAAGCCGCGCTCGGAATCTTCGGCATTGATTCGGCATTCGATCGACCAGCCGTCGATGACGAGGTCCTCTTGCTTGAACGACAGCGGATTGCCTTCGGCTACCAAGATCATCTCCTTGATCAGGTCAACCTTCGTGATCATCTCGGTTACAGGATGCTCGACTTGAATCCGGGTATTCATCTCCATGAAATAAAAATCCCCGCTGGGACTCAGCAAAAATTCAAGCGTACCCGCCCCGGAATAATCGACCGCCTGCGCGGCGCGCACGGCTGCCTGGCCCATCCGTTCCCGAAGCTTCGAATCCATGATCGGGCAAGGCGCCTCTTCGACCAGCTTCTGGCGTCTGCGCTGCACCGAGCAGTCCCGCTCGAACAAGTGGACGGCATTGCCGTGCTTGTCGGCCATGATCTGGATCTCGACGTGCTTCATGCCGGTCAAGTACTTCTCCAGATAGACGCCTGCATTGCCGAAATTTTTCTCCGCTTCTTGCCGGGCAGTCGTAATCTGCGCGATCAACGACGACTCGTCCTCCGCGATACGGATGCCTTTGCCGCCGCCGCCTGCCGTCGCCTTAATGATGACAGGGTAGCCGATCTGGCGCGCGACAGCGATCGCCTCGTCAAGATCCTCGACGAGTCCGTCGGATCCCGGAATAACCGGAACGTCCGCATCCTTCATCGTCTGCTTCGCGACGGACTTATCCCCCATCTTGCTGATCGCCTGCGGCGACGGGCCGATGAAGGTCATATTGCACGATTCCACGATTTCGGCGAAATCGGCATTCTCGGCCAGGAAACCGTAGCCGGGATGAATCGCGTCGCAGCCGGTCAATGACGCGACGCTCATAATATTGGTAAGGTTGAGGTAGCTGTCCTTGGACAGCGTCGGTCCGATGCAGTATGCCTCGTCCGCCAGGCGAACATGGAGCGAGTCGCGGTCCGCTTCCGAATAGACGGCAACGGATTGAATGCCCATTTCGCGGCAGGCGCGAATAATCCGAACCGCAATTTCCCCGCGGTTGGCTATCAATATCTTATGAAACTTCAAGATTCAAGCCCCTTTCAGAGGTACCGCTTGTGATCACGTAGCATCTCGAAGCGCATGCTGACAAGCGATCTTTATGAATATGCAGTGCTGTGCGCAATTAGGCTTCCGGCTTAACCAGGAAGAGCGGTTGTCCGTATTCCACCAACTGGCCGTTCTGTACGAGCACCTCGACGATCTCTCCGCGAACCTCGGCTTCGAGCTCGTTCATGAGCTTCATCGCTTCGAGAATGCAGACGACGGTCTTCTCCGTTACCCGGTCGCCCGGGTTGACGAACGGTCCAGCGTCCGGAGACGGCGCGGAATAGAACGTTCCGACCATCGGCGAGACGATCGGGTGAAGGTTGTCCGCTTTGGGAGCGGCATCGACTGCTGCAGGCGCGGCCTGCGGCGCTGCTGCAGGAATCGCTTGCGGGCTAGGCGCGTACGTCGGCGCGGCTGCAGGCTGCGCTGCTACCGTGACGACTTCCGTCTTGCCCGGCTTGCGGATCGACAGCCGCGCGCCTTCGTTCTCGATCTCCAGCTCATGAATCGAAGTCGAATCGACGAGCTTGACCAGTTCCTTTATTTCGCTAAGCTTGAACATGTACGGGATTCACTCCTTAACAGTTGTAACGCATGATCATCCATTTCTTGCACATAACGTTGCTATTATATCACAAACGTCAAGCAACACGAACCCATTTTTTTACCCGTCAGTGATTGCGGTCATATCGGACGCTTAAACCCCCGCATCGCCGTATAAGGGCAATGCAGGGGCTCATCGGACGGCGAGTTTACGGAATGTACTGCACGGATACTTTGTCAGCCGATACGTCCATCGTCTTCATGACCAGATCGATGATATCGACCGCTTGCGCCGATTCGAGCTTCTCGCTCTGGACGACCACGTTGTAGCGCTCCTTCTCCTCGGCTACGACGACATTCGGATACGCGGCCTGCAGCTGCTCTTCGATGCCGGTCAGCTTATCTGCCTTCTCTTCAAGCGCGCTGAGCTCTTCCGCGGCCGTGGTCGCTTCTTCCGGCTTGTTGCTCAGATCCGACATGATGCCGAGCAGGCGGTCCGTCTCTTGGGCGATCTGTTCCGAACGCGACATCTGCAGCTTCGTGATGTAGTCGCCGCCGACCGATATCGTCCCCTGCGCTTCCAACTGGCGCAGCACCTCTGCGTCTTCGGCCGTCATCTCTTCCGCGCCCGGAACGCCAGTGTCGCCGGTGCCGGGCACGACTTCATCGATCGCGATCGCCGTGCCGTCATGCTGCACCGTATCCATCGTCTCCGTCAGCGTCCCGCTGTCCAGATCCTCCGTGAACAGATAATACGCCGACAGTACCACCATCAAGCTCAGCATCGACACCAGCCAGATCGTTTGTCTCTTCGTATTCATTGTCTCTTTCCTCCCTAATATTAAGGTCGTAATATTATTCTAAAGTCCAACAATCAGCACCGAGAAGGTTGAACCATAGTAGCGATTGAGGAGCGGAACGTAGGCAAAACCTACGTGAGCACCGGAAATTGCGCTAGCGTTCAAGATTCGACGTCGATTAAGCTTCAAAGCGTCCGCATCGCGATCACTGTTGGACCTTGCTGGGGACTATGGAGATGCGGTGTAGGGGGACATTGACTCCCTTCTGCACGGCATCCGCCAGCAGTTTGCGCACGGTAGCGTTCTCCGCTCCCTTGGCCACGACCAGTATGCCCCTTACCCTCGGCTTGATCTTCTTCGTGACGACCGGCGTCTGGTCGCCCGACACTTCATAGATGACCACCTGTCCGTCGGACGACGTCGATGCGATATGCCGCCGGCCGCCCTTGCCGTCGTTCTCGTCGGTCTTCTGCTCGGTTACCTTCACGTTCTTCTCGAACACGATCTCCTCGGTCGAGTCGATCGTGACCAGCACGTCCACGGTGCCGACGCCGACGATTTTCTCCAGAATGTCCTTCAATCTCGTCTCAAGCGGCTGTTCGATCGAATCGAAGGCCGTGGTACCATTCTCCTGCTTCCCTGCCCAAACCTCTTCGACCGGCGGCGCATCCGTGCCGACCGTGTCCGATTCCGGAGGCGGCACGTTCTGAAGCGTAATGAATGGATTCAAGATGAGAATCGCGACGCCCAGTCCGCCGACGATGAGCAGCCAACGAAGCGATTTGACCCGCTTCGGGCCTCCCGGCCCCCCGCCGACCATGGACTCGAGACTCTCCAGCCACTTCGCCACCGTCTCCTACCTCCTCTTCGTACTGTCCGTCAAGACGATTCGGCCGGCGCAAGCACGATGACGCGCTCAGGCTCCACCCCCCAGCCTTGGTACACGAGCGCACGGACGGCCGCGGCCATCTCCGGCGGCGCTTCCCGGCGGGCGGCCCGCGCCGCCCCCTCCGCTCCGTATCCTGCGATGTCGCCCGCGGGCGGATCGCGCAGCTCGATTGCGGTATCGACGCGTTCGATCGGCGAGATGGCCGCGATCGCCCCGGCTTCCTGAACGGCTCGCTCGGTGTCGTCATCCTGCTGCGCTTCCGCGCCGGCTAGCGCGAACTGTACCGTCACCGTCTCGACCCTGGGTCCAGCCTGCCCGTCCCCTATGTTCATGTCCACATTCACCTCTGCGTCAGGCATGCCGGGCTGGCGAGACAACGCCGTTTCGATCTCGGCTGCGAGGCTGCGCGCGGTCAAGGCTGCCGCCTGCTCGTTCCGGCTGGCGCGCAGCTCCTCGGCTCGCCGCTCGATTTCGTCCAGCCCCGGCATTGCGGGAGCGGCCTTCCTCGAGGCTGCTTCCCAGCCGCGCATGCCGTTCTTCAGCAGCACCTCCGGGTCATCCTTCAGCAGCTTCAGCACCGGACCGAGCATCGCGAGCAGGATGAGGAGCCCGAGCACGAATCGCGTATAGCGATGGAACGACTTGCCCGGCATCAACAGATCCACGACCGATGCCAGCAGCACGACGGCCAAGATCTGCTTCAGCCAATCGCTCAGCCACTCTAGCAATCGTCATCCCCTCCGTTCAAGCTAGCGAACCATGATCGCCGCATTGCCTGCAGCCAGAATAATCGTCACGGCCAGGAAGAACATCATGCCGACAACCGCGAGCGCCGCGAATACGTAGACCATCGTCTTGCCGATCGTCTCCAGGATCGACACGATCGGGCTGTCCCCGAGCGGCTGCATGATCGCGGCCGAGAGCCGGTAGATCAGTGCGAGCACGAGTATCTTGATCGCCGGGAAGGCGCATAAGAACAGCAGGATGGCGGCGCCGGCAATGCCGATCGCGTTCTTGACGAGCAGCGAAGCGCTCATGACCGTGTCGGCCGCGTCCGAGAACATCCTTCCGACGACCGGCACAAAGTTGCCGGTAACGAACTTGGCGGTCCGGATCGTCACCCCGTCGGTTACGGAACTGGTCGCGCCTTGTACCGAGATGACGCCTAGGAAGATCGTAAGCAGGACGCCGAGCGTCCCGACGGCGATCGAGCGAAGCAGGTTCGCCAGCTGCGTGACCTTGAACTTATCCGACAATGAGCTGGCGATATGCAGCACGGCTGAGAAGAATAGCAGCGGGAATACGACCGTGTAGATCAGCGTGCCGACCGTGTGGATCATGAACACGATCAGCGGATGCATCACGGTAACCGTCACCACGCTTCCCATGGACGCCAGCAGCGTAAGCAGCAGCGGCACCATCGCCATCATGAACTGGATCATCCCGCCGATTGCTTCCTTCGCGTAGCCGATCGCGGTGCTGAAGCTGTTGACGGCGAGCACCAGCAATACCATGTAGGCAACCGCGTATCCCACCTTGCTGACCGTGTTGCGCTCGAAGGCGCTCTGCATCGTCTCGAGGATCATGCAGAATACGGTGAGCAGCACGATCGTGACGATCAGCTTGCCGCTGTACAGCACCTCGTGCAACACGTAGCGGAGCAGGCCGGACATCGCCGTGCGCAGTTCGATTCCTTCGCCGCCCGGCACGATCATCTCCATGAAGCTGGGCACTCGGCTGTCCGGGAAGAATCCGCCGTAATCGGCCCGCAGCTGGCTCCAATACGCCTCAACCGTGTCCGTGTCGAGCGCGCGGATCTGGTCTTCGGTCAGCTGCGCGCCCTCGTCTGCTAAGCGGTCTGCGCCGTTCGCCTGCCCTGCCGGCGAAGCCGACACGGCTGTCCCCGCGAAGAGTGCGGCAGACAGCAGAAGCATCAGCCAGACGACCCGGTACGCTATCCTCCGTGAAACCCGCACTGCGTCAGCCCCCTCCCGGCAGCAGATTCAGCACGGTGTCGATAATGACGCCAATAATAGGGACAGCCATGACGAGGATCAGCACCTTGCCGGCGAATTCGATCTTCGATGCGATGCTCTCCTGTCCCGCGTCCCGCACGATCTGAGCGCCGAACTCCGCGATGTAAGCAATGCCGATAATCTTGAGAATCGTCTCCAGGTAGATACCTGGAATGCCCGAGCGGTCAGCCAGCGTCTCCAGCATCGCGATCACGGATTCGATCTTCCCGATCAGGAACAGAAAGACGTAGATGCCGGTGAATGCCGCGAGCAGGAAGGCAAACATCGGTTTCTGATCCCGAATGACGAGGATCAGCACGGTGGCAATCAGGCCGATCCCGACGATCTGGATGATTTCCACGCGCCGTTCACCTACTTGTCGTTCATTGATTACTGGAACAGGAAGATCGTCTTGATCTCTTGGAATAGGTCATTCAAGAGGCGCACGACCATGAACAACACGACCACGAATCCGATCAGCGTTACCCAATGCGCCATATCTTCCTTGCCCATCTGCTTCAAGACGGTATGAATCATCGCGATAATAATGCCGATGCCTGCGATTTGAAAAATGGCGCTTACGTCAATATTCATTATTCGGCCTCCCGCTACACCATGAGAATGACGACCAAGGCGGCTGCCAAAAACCCGATGCTCCTCCACATTTTGCCGAAGCGCACCTGCTCGTCCCTAGCCGTCTGTTCCTCTGCCTGGATCTGAAGCGCCGCGAGCCGCAAGTGCTTGAGCTGATCCTCCTTGTCGCTGATGCCGAGAACGCCCCCCAGCTGCAGCACCGCCGTTCGTTCTCCGCTTCTAAGCGCCGTCGCCGTCCAGCCCTTCGCGACCGCGATCTCCCAGCTCTCTTGGAAGGACAGATCCGAACCGTCCAGACCGGCAGCCGCTGCGCGGAAAAGCTCGCCGATCGGCCCGGTCAACGTTCCGGCCGCTCTTGCCAATGCTTCGGGAAGCGGCGTATGGCCGTAGCCGATCTCGGTCTCCAGTCGGTGCAGCGCTTGGACGAGCTCTCTCAGCTGCACGGTTCTCGCCGTATAACGGGATGCTTGCTGGAATCCGATCATCGTGCCCGCGAACAACACGAGCAGGATGCCGATCATCTTCATCATCCATAACCACCTCCGGAGTCCGCAGTCGGCTCGCGCGCGGATGGCCGGCTCGTCCTGCCGCGGATCGCGATGACGCGCGATTGCGATCTGCCGTTCGGCAGTCTCCGAAGTTCCACGACGGCTTCGAACGCCCCTTCATCCAGCAGCCTACGCAGTACCGGACGGCCTCTGGCCTCGTCCATGTCGTAAGCATGGGCAGTCGCGATGACGGCTACGCCCGCGTTCGCGGCTTCTCTGATTGCCTCCCCGTCCTCCGGGCGGCCGATCTCGTCCGCAACCAACAGCTCCGGCGACATGGACCGCAGCAGCATCATCATGCCTTCGGCTTTGGGACAAGCATCCATGACATCTGTCCGAGGACCGACATCGAACGTTGGCACCCCCTTGACGCAAGCCGCGATCTCCGAGCGCTCGTCCACGATACCGACCTTGCGGGCCGGCCATCTGTCGGCTGCCGGGTGTCGCCAGCGGCCATAGCTGACCGCGCGGGACAGATCGCGGATCATGGTCGTCTTGCCTTGCTGAGGAGGGGCTAGAATAAGCACGGAGCGGATCGACTGCTTCAACGGATCCAGCAGCTGCGGCAGCAGCTCATCCGACACGCCTGCAATGTCGCGGGCGATTCGGATATTGAAGCCCCCGATGTCTCGCAAGCCCCGCACGGTCCCCGATTCGAGAACGGTGCGGCCGGCGAGTCCGATCCGATGGCCGCCCGCTACCGTAATGTAGCCTCGCTTCAATTCCTCCTCCATGGCGTACAAGGAGTGATTCGTGATGCGCTCCAGGAGCTTGCGGCATAGCTCGGCTGTCGGCTTGTACGCTTCCTCGGCAGATGCATGGAGCCGTCCATCCTGTCCAACGAAGCCGAAGCCCCCCTCATGGGCAATTTCCAGCGGCCTGCCTTCGCGGATGCGAATCTCTTCCAGCTTGGCTATGACACGCTCGGGAAGCTTGCTTAGCAGCTGCTGCAATTCCGCAGGAAGCAACTGCAGTACGTTAGCCATGGCGCTTCCCCCTCCCAATGTTGCTTGTCTCATCTATATGCACACCCCCCCATCAATAGACCAAGGACCGCTTGTGATTCCGATGTATGGCGTTGTAGCTTATTCGGCATCGAATCTTGAACGCTGGCGAACTTTCCGGTACTCGCGTAGAGCTGTCTACAAGCGTATGCTTCCGAAGTGCGTTTCCTACGGAAACGCTGGAGTTCCTCATTGTCTACCATCGTCCAACCTTCTCGGTACTGACAAGCGGTCATATAAACTTTGAACCCATTTACTATTTTTTGAGAATGCCGATTAGCAGGCAGGTGACGCCGGCGAGTACCCAGACGAATTTGCCGAGCGACAATTTATCCGATATGCCGACAAGCCCGATTGTCGTCGTAGCGATCAGGATCAGCGGACCGACGAGGGCAAGCGATGAATTGACGACGAGCGCCTTATCGATCTGATTCAGACGCAGCATAAGCAAGGCCGCGAAGATCTCGATGCTTCCCGACAACAGTCGAAGCGTGCCCATCGCCAGCACGACTTTGTTGATCATGACGAATCTCCTCCCAATAAGCTTGATGATACAACCTATGCAAGCTTGTCTTCCCGCATGCCGGACACCTGCCCTGCCCAGCCTGCATATATTGCTTGCAGGGTTGGTACGATCAACCGAAATCAGGAAGAAGGAGATACCGAACATGGAGGTAACCCCACGCGGGGATTGGCATCCTCGGTTATGCGACCCAAGCGGAGGCAGGCATGCCAGCAGGGTCCATGACGGCATTCGTTCGACCGCAGACCGGGATCGGCGCGGCGGCATGACCATGGTGCTGGACAAAGGACTCGGCTGGCATGCATACACAGACCTGATCGATACTTCAGGCGCTTACATCGACTTCATCAAACTTGGCTTCGGGACGGCCCCTCTGTATCCAAGCGAGCTGCTGCTGCGCAAGATCCGCTACGCCAGGCAGAACGGCATCGTCATCTTGCCGGGCGGCACGATGCTCGAAGCCGCGATCCACTTAGGCCTTGCCGATTCGTTCTTCGAGACGGTAACCAGACTCGGCTTCGACGGCATGGAAGTATCGGACGGCACGATCGAACTGGACCGCAGTACGCGAACCTCGCTCATTCGCGAGGGCGTCCGACGGGGGCTGCGGGTCTGTTCCGAGTACGGGAAGAAGGAGAACGGCTCCGAGATCGACCCTTATGATCTTGCGGTAACCGCCGAGATGGATTGGGAGGCAGGCTCCGAATTGATCACGATCGAGGCGCGCGAATCGGGCTTGAATGTCGGCATGTTCGACTCCAGCGGCAGTTGCAAGGAAGACACGTTCGAGACGATTCTCCGGTTACTGCCGGAAACGGATCGGATTCTGTGGGAAGCGCCGCTTAAGGCACAGCAGGTGTTCCTCATTCGTGCGATCGGACCGGAGGTGCATCTCGGCAACATTCCTCCGAATGACGTTATTGCTCTCGAAGCGATGCGCCGCGGCCTGCGGAACGATACGTTCCCGCATCGGCAGAAGCAGCATGAAGAGGATTATTACATGATCTGAGCAGCAGGCCGGATCAGAAGAAGTGAGGGTCTTGATCATGAAAGTGCAAGTCATACCGAATGCGGGCGAAGCAAGGGCCGATCAATTCGTTCACAAGACGACGATCGTCCTCGACGTGCTGCGCGCGACCAGCACGATCGTCACCGCCCTTTCGGAGGGTGCCACCGGCGTTTTGCCGGTTGAGACGGTGATGGAGGCCAAGACGCTGCACCGGCAGGGAGACCTGCTCGGCGGCGAGCGTTTCTGCCGGAATATCGCCGGCTTCGACTTCGGCAATTCGCCCCTCGAATACACCACGGAACGCGTAACCGGACGCAGAATCATCCTGACGACGACGAACGGCACGAGAGCCGTTCAGAAGGCGGGCCGCAGCGACCATGTCCTCGCAGGCTCCCTCCTCAATGCGGACAGCTGCGCGAGCATGGCCATCTCGCTTCGCAGGGACATCGTGCTGTTCTGCGCCGGTACGCATGACGAATTCGCGCTGGAGGACGGTATATGCGCCGGCCTGATTCTGGACCGTCTGCAGCGGCATGCCGGCAGCGCCCTCGAGATCGACGATCTCGGTTTCGCGATGCTCGGCTTCTATCGCCATCATGCCGCTAATATCACGGAGATTATGAGGATGAGCGCTTCCGGCAAGCGGCTTGCGAAGCTCGGCTTCGGTAAGGATGTTGCATTCTGCTCCCAGATCGATCGCACGGCTGCCGTGCCTCGGCTGACAGGCGACACGATGACGCTGGCCTAGCAGGCAGCGGAAGCTAGATTGTCGACTTGACCGCCGGACAGGTCATAATCTCCTTCTGTCCCGTCATACAATGAAGAGAGACCTGTCCTTTCTCCATGTTCGCTTCCCCCGAGCGTACGGAAGAAGGGCCGGGTTAATCCTAAGGAACACGGGAGAGTCGCCATGATCGGAGAAGTGATACTGGTCATTCTCATTATTGTCGGGCTCGTCGGCAAATCGCCGATTATATCGACGGCTGCATGCGTCCTGTTGGTCGTCAAACTCATTCATCTCGAACGGTACCTGCCCGCGATTGAGCGCCGCGGGCTGGAGTTCGGGCTGCTGCTCTTGACGTTCAGCGTGCTTGTCCCTTTTGCGTCCGGACGCATCCAGTGGAAGGAAATCTCCGGTGCCTTGACGTCTTGGCCGGGATGGATCGCGCTGGCCGGAGGCGCACTCGCGACTTATGTGAATGGCAAGGGGCTCGAAATGCTGAAATTCGATCCGCAGTTGATCGTAGGCCTCGTGCTCGGCTCGATTCTGGGTATCGTCTTCTTCCGCGGCATACCGGTCGGGCCGCTGATGGCAGCGGGCATCACGGCGATCCTATACAAGCTGTTCACGTTGATCGCAGATCGATTCACTTGAGCTGCCTTATATTTAACGCAGAGGATCTCCGTCCGCAATGTCTCCTCCTCAGTTCGCAATAGCGAAACGATAACGCAATTAAGGTATGTTAGTGTTTCTAATTGTGCCGCCATCGCCCTGTTTAATGGATCGATTCCGCACAAATGCGCTAATCAGAGAACGAACGCTCTCTGATTAGCGCATTCCGTTCGTCAATCGTCTATTGGACGAGCCAAGCGCAAATTAAGCGCTATGAAGTGACATTAGCAGAGAAGAAGGTTCGCTGACTTGCATGGGCGATATCGACTTCATCCACACTCAATCTCCGCATTGAATGAGCTAGCCGACAATCGCTGTCCTGATCGAAAAAACACCAAAAAGGCTTCTCCCGCACAATAGCGGGAGAAGCCTTTGTTCGTTCTATTCTGCAATTAGCGGCGTTCCGAAGGACCGCCGACGAATGCCTGCTCGGCCGTATCCAATCCGAATGCCGTGTGGAGCGAGCGCACCACTTCTTGAAGCGGCTCAGCCGCAATGACGCAGGAGCACTTGATCTCCGACGTGCTGACCATTTTGATGCTGACGCCCAGGCTCGAGATCGCTTCGAACATCTTGGCGGCGACACCCGGGTTGCTCACCATCCCCGAACCGACGATCGATACCTTCACCAGGCCGTCCTCCGACGACATCTCCCGGAACGGAACCTGCGCTCGTATGCCCTCGATAACCGCAATCGCCGTCTCTTTGTCCGAGGCGGATACCGTGAACGAGAAATCCGCTGTTCCGTCCTGCACGCCGCTCTGCACGATAATATCGACGTCGATTCCCTTTGTTGCCAATGCGCCGAATACGTTGGCCAATACGCCCGGCACATCCTCCACGCCCAGAATGCTGATCCGTGCGACGTTCTTATCGAATGCGATGCCGCGAACGGCAATGCCTTGCTCCATGACCGCTTCCTCCTTCACATGCGTACCTTCGTTCTGCGTAAAGCTGGAACGCACAACCAGTCGTACGTTATACTGCTTCGCGTATTCCACCGCCCGCGGATGCAGGACGGCAGCGCCAAGATGGGCAAGCTCCAGCATCTCGTCGTACGAGATTTCGTTAAGCTTGCGCGCGTTCTTCACGACGCGCGGATCCGTCGAGTAGATGCCGTCGACGTCGGTGTAGATCTCGCACAAGTCTGCTTGAACGGCGGCAGCCAGCGCGACAGCTGTCGTATCCGAACCCCCGCGGCCCAACGTCGTGATGTCTCCTGCTTCCGTCATGCCTTGGAAGCCTGCAACGATGACGATATTGCCGCCCTTCAAGGCATCGAATATGCGGTCTGGACGTATATCGGAAATTTTCGCTTTGCCGTGGGTCGGTTCTGTCCGAATCCCGGCCTGCCAGCCCGTCATCGAAACCGCGCTGCCTCCGATGGCATGTATGCTCATCGACAAGAGCGCAATCGATATCTGCTCCCCCGTCGTCAGCAGCATATCCATCTCCCGCGCCGGCGGATTCGGATTGAGCAGCTTGGATTGATCGATCAAATCATCGGTCGTATCGCCCATTGCCGACACGACGACGACAATGTCATGGCCTTCTTGCTGCCTGGCGAGTATCCGGTTCGCCACCCGCTGCATCCGTTCCGGCGTGCCGACCGAGCTGCCTCCGAACTTCATCACTATCAAGGACAATGCCGTTCCACTCCTCACCGTATCTAATCGAGATGTTCTTGTATTGCAGGCGCTGTTTCCCTGCCTGTCTGAACACTCATTAACACTCACAAGTTCATATTATAGCATTAACCCGGCTTATGCGGTATATGAAAAATCACGCGAAAAGCCGCCCGGCGGTACCGGACGGCTCGTACATACGCAATTAAGCGCGGGAAATATATTTGCCTTCGCGCGTATCGATCAGCAGCACGTCGCCTTCGTTGATGAAGAGCGGCACTTGAACGTTCAGGCCCGTCTCGACCTTCGCGCTCTTCGTTGCGCCCTGCGCCGTGTTGCCCTTGACGCCAGGCTCCGTCTCGATGACCTTCAGCTCGACGCTGTTCGGCATCGTGATGCCGATAATCTCGCCTTGGTAGCTCGAGATATTGACGGTCATGTTCTCCTTCAGGAAATTCAGTTCCCACTCCAGCTGGCTCTTGTCCA
Organism: Bacillota bacterium; assembly: GCA_023433615.1. GTDB lineage: Bacteria > Bacillota > Bacilli > Paenibacillales > Paenibacillaceae > Paenibacillus_I. Next base: position 14,435 of record JAEZCJ010000036.1, read on the forward strand.
GGTTGAACTGGTCATACGTCTCATTGTCCATGAACGTATATTCGTTGCCGGAATTGTACAGGTATTGCACCGCACGGTTCTCGATGATCGCGCGGCCGATGTTCTCGCCTGCACGGAACGTCTTCTCCACGAGGTTGCCGTTGCGCAGGTTCTTCAGCTTGGAGCGCACGAACGCCGCGCCTTTGCCCGGCTTAACGTGTTGGAAATCGACGACCGTAAAAATATCGCCGTCCACTTCGACGGTTAAGCCTGTCTTGAAATCGTTAACTGAAATCACTGAAAATTCCTCCCTATGACATGTACAGATGACCTAACCCAGAACGGTCAATTCCTTCGGGGATGAGGTTAATATTTTAATCCCGGTGTCGGTTATCGCGACGTCGTCCTCGATCCTTACTCCGCCGAAGCCGGGGAGATAGATGCCGGGCTCGACCGTCACGATCATGCCGGGTGTTAAAATCGTATCGCTCTTCATGGATAACCGCGGCGCTTCATGGATTTCCATGCCGAGTCCATGTCCGGTACCGTGTCCGAAAAACTCTCCATAACCATACCGCTTGATGATATCCCGCGTCAAGGCATCCGCTTCGCGGCCCGTCATGCCCGGCCGGATGTTCGCCAAGGCATGAAGCTGTGCTTCGAGCACGATCGAATAGATCTCGCGATGCTTATCGCTCGGCGTGCCGATGACGACAGTCCGCGTAAGATCCGAGCAGTAGCCGTTGTACAGCGCGCCGAAATCGAGCTTGACGAATTCGTTCGCGGCAACCTTCCGCTCGCTGGCGACGCCGTGCGGCAGCGCCGATCGTTCGCCGGAAGCGACGATCGTATCGAAGGATGGGCCAGAGGCGCCGTTCCTACGCATGAAGGTCTCCATCTCGAGCGCGATCTCGAGCTCCGTCCGGCCGGTCTCGATATAGCCGAGAATATGCTTGAACGTGTTGTCCGCCAGCATCGCAGCATCTTGCATCACGGCGATCTCCGCATCGTCCTTCACGGCGCGAAGCTCCTCCACGAGCGATGACAGCGGGACCAGCTCGACCGGGGCAAGCGCCTTGGACCATGCTTGATACTCGGCATACGTCACATGCTGTTCCTCGAACCCGAGCTTCTGAATCCCTTCCTTCGCCAGCAGCGCAGCGACAGTGTCGAGCAGCTCAGGCGCGTGTTCGACAACCTGGTAGCCGACCGCTTGCGCAGGCGCCTGCGTCATATACCGAAAATCCGTGAGCAGCGAGCGGCTGTTCGACGTCAAGAGCAGTACGCCGGCCGTGCCCGTGAATCCGCTCAAGTAGCGGCGATTCACGGCAGAAGCAACGAGCATGGCTTCCAGCCCGAGCGAAGCCAGCTTCGCCTGCAGGCGGTCGGCGCGATTCATGGTCTCCACCATCGATCCTCTCCTTCGGATGGGAATGTACGTTGCTAGGCTTGCATGGCATTCGCGAGCGCATGAAGACCAAGCTCGTAGCCGTAAGCGCCGAAGCCAGCGATCTGGCCTACGGCAACGGGAGCGATGACGGATTGATGCCGGAACGCTTCCCGTTTATGTATATTAGACAGGTGCACTTCGACGACAGGAAGCGCCACCGTGCTGAGCGCGTCCCGCAAGGCGTAGCTGTAGTGCGTCAATGCGCCGGGATTGATCAGAATGCCGTTCATCTCGCCGTATGCGGCATGAATGCGGTCGATCAACGCGCCTTCGTGATTCGATTGGAAGAAGAAAATCTCCAGACCTAGACGGCCGCCGCATTCGCGCAAGGCCGCTTCGATGCTTGCGAGCGTATCCGTACCGTAGATGCCGGGCTCCCGCACGCCTAACATATTCAAGTTCGGGCCGTTCATGACGAGCACCTTCATCCCTGCACCTCCATGCCTCTCTCTGCCTGCTAAGAACCACGAGCCATTTTACCATAACTTTCGGCATTTTGAGAAGCTTTTCCTGCTTGCAGGTCGAACGCTACGCTCGGTTAGCCGTCGGTTCTCGGCTTGCCTCGTCATGAAATTCGAAGGCGATCGAATAGCCGATGAACATTCCCCACATCAGATAGACGCAAAATTCGGTGATTAGCGTATCCCAGCCGATCCGATTGGGAGGAAGCACCATGCCTGCCAGCGGCCCGATCACGAGGAATATCAGCGCCCACCAGCCCACGCCGTATGCCAGGCCGGCCCATGGTCCGCGGAATCGCTTCAGCGTCCCTATATATAGGTAGGCAGCCATGATCGAGAACGCGATGAATGCGGCTAGGCCTGCCGCTTGTCCCCATCCGCTGCGCAGGAATGCGCGGGTGAAGAACGGCTCCAGCATATAGCCGGGAACAGCTTCCGTGAAATTGATGACATAGAACATCCAATGCAGCACGCTCCAGAATACGCCGGCAAAAAAACCGAGGTTGAGCGTGTACGTGAGGATGTTCGTGCGATGCGTTTGCTTGCGCTTGCGTGCTTGCAGCCATAACGTCGACAAGACGGATCATCCCTTCCGAGAGAGTTTGACCAGTATTATGCCTCCCGGAGCGTTCCTTTAACCCCGGCTCCGCGGCCTCCGGCACGTTGGCAATTGGCACGCGAATCAAGTAAAATAGGAGAACAAGCTTCCATGCGGTCAACCGGAAGCGTTCGACACGAAAGGTGGAACACCCGTTGCCTCAGGACAAACAAGAAGAGATATGCAGCATTTACGGCGGACAAGCCGTCATCGAAGGCGTCATGTTCGCAGGTCGTCACGTGAACGTTACCGCCGTTAGACGCAAGAACGACGAGATCGTCTATTACGAGGTACCGAAGGTATCGAAGCCATGGGTTCAGAAGCTGAAGAAAATTCCGTTCCTGCGAGGGCTTGTCGGAATCGTCGAATCCAGCGCCAAGGGCTCTCAGCACCTGAACTTCTCCATTGAAGCCTATGCCGAAGACGAGGCTGGCGAGGAGGCCCCTGCAAAAGCTGCTGAATCGGCGAAGAAGACCGAAGAAGGCAAGTCCGGATGGAGCTTGTCGATGCTGGTAGGCGTGACGGTCGCCGGCGTCATCTCGTTCATCGTCGGGAAGCTGGTATTCACGCTGGTGCCCGCCGCCGTTGAGGAGCTGTTATTCGGCCAGGCATTCACGAACATGTTCCTGCATAATCTGGTGGAAGGCCTTATTAAGATCGTATTCCTCCTGACTTATCTCTACGTGATATCGCTTACGCCGATGATCAAGCGGTTATTCCAGTACCATGGCGCAGAACATAAGGTCATTACGGCCTATGAATCCGGCGACCCGCTGACAGTCGAGAACGTGCAGAAGCATACGAGGCTCCACTACCGCTGCGGAAGCAGCTTCATCATTCTGTCGGTCATCGTCGGCGTCGTCTTATATTCGCTGCCGATCTTCACATGGGATTCGCTGTGGGAACGGATCTACATTCGCATTCTGCTGCTCCCGCTCGTGCTCGGCGTCTCGTACGAAGCGCTCAAATTCACGAATGCGCTGCGCGATATCCCGGTACTCCGCTATCTGGGCTACCCGGGTCTATGGCTGCAGCTGCTGACGACGAAGGAACCGACCAACGAGCAGGTAGCCGTATCGATCGCTTCGTTCAATCGCATGCGCGAGCTGGATCGCCAAGTAACGTAACGCGTAACTGAACCGTCGGCGGAATTCGTCACAACAGCGTATCACCCTCTGGAAAGGATGGTTATGCCATGCGCCGCAAAATTCACCCCATGTTCCTGATTCTGCTCGGCTTGATCGGCATCGGCATCGTGTATCAGCTCATGGAATCCCCTTCCCAGCTGATCATACCGCTTGCCGTATTCGCCGTCGTATTCCTGCTCTATAAGTTCCCGCCCGGCGGCACTCGTCGCGCCGGTGCTTACAAGACGGGTACGGCCGCCGATCGCGCCAAGCCTAAGACGAAGAGCAGCCAGCGCAAGACCGTGCCGTTCCGCGTGATCGAAGGCGGCAAGGACGACGATAATCTGCCGAAGTACCATTAATCGCCGATTCGATGGATGTACTGTTCGAAGAAGTCTGCCGTACGCTCGCGGCCGGAACGGAACAGCTTGTCGCTCCATTCCTCGCTGAGATTGAACTGCGTGTTCCGAACGCCGAGCGTCGGAATTTTCACCGTGCGCATGCGGTTATGCTTCTCGATGTACCGCTCGTCATGCGCCTGCATCATCGTCTCGAATATCGCTTGCAGCATCGACAACGGGCCGCGGATCTTCCGCGGCTCGTTGTCGTTCTTGCCGACAAGCTGGAAGCCGATCGTCGGTATCCGATCGGCCGTTCCGACGGGGCCGTCGAACAGCCACAGCGGGAGATTGCTGAGCAGCGCGCCGTCAACGATGTAAGCGTATTTGTTCGCGGCTGGTCCTCTCCTGTCGCTAATCGACTGCCTCAGCATGACAGGGTCGAAGAAATACGGGATGCTCGTGCTCATTCGCACGGCTCTTGCCACCTCTAATCGCATCGGATCGATGCCGTAGCTCCCGATATCGCCCGGCAATGCCAGCAGCTTGCCGTTCGTAATATCGGAGGCGATGACGGTCAGCTTGCCGGCCGGCAAATCGCCGAAATATCGAATGCCCCTCCTCAACAGAGCCGCTCGAATCCACTCTTCGAGCGCTTCTCCCGAATACAATCCTTTCTTCCATAACAGTCGCGATACGGGGCCGAACGGCGGGATGCCGAAGGCTCGGCCGCGTTTCAGGAACGAGCGAAACGGCGTATGTTTGATCATCCCCTCGATCTCTGCTGCCGTGAAGCCCGCTGCCAGCAATGCGGCGATGATCGCGCCTGACGAGGTGCCTGCCACGCGGCGAACCGCAATGCACCGCCGTTCCAGCTCCGCTACGGCTCCGGCCAGCGCGATCCCCTTAACGCCGCCGCCTTCGAATACCGCATTGATCTCCAAGGCTTCGCCTCCTTATGCCGATTCGCCGCCTGCCCTGTCGGCACTAACGATCCACCATATGCGGCAAGGCTCGGGCACTATGACTGAGGCGTTTAAGGAAGGTAGAGGCTGTATGATCTCAATGCAGCAAAAAGACCGCCCAGGTAATTGTTTCAGCCTGGAGCGGCCTCGTTACGATTCGTTATCCAATTCCGACCTTACGGCATTGAGCTCCTCCAGCCGCTTAGGGTCGCGCTTCATGTATTCGACCAGCGTCTCGATGCAAGTGATCGAATCCCAGCTCAGGTGGTGCTCGATGCCCTCGACGTCCTTATAGATATTCTCTTCCTGCACGCCGATTAGCGTCAGGAACGACTCCAGCAGCTGATGACGGTCAACAAGGCGCTTGCCCATCTTCTTGCCCTTGTTCGTCAGCACGAGTCCGCGATACTTCTCGTATATCAAATAGTTATCCTTGTCGAGCTTCTGGATCATCTTCGTAACGGAAGACGGATGGACCTCGAGTCCTTCGGCGATGTCGGATACGCGGGCATAGCCCTTCTCGTCGATCAGCTTATAGATCCTCTCCAGATAATCCTCCATGCTTGGCGTTGCCATCGCCATCCTCCTCAGTAACGCTTCCATTCCGTTCGTCCGAACGAGTATCTATTGTACCATAACCGAACTTTCCGCGACAACTCGGACCGATCCGCTCCTTATTCTGCCGCCTCCGCACGATAAAGTTGCCACGCTTGGCCGCGGCCTTTCCGACGCATAATAACCTTAACTCGATTACGGGAGGCAGCCATGATGACCACCGGCACCATTGACAGGCCTCAGACATCCCGCTTCCGCGCTTCGTTCGTTCCGGAGCTCGCCTACTTTGAGCCCGGCGCCCTGGAATACCCGAAGGGGCAGCGCATCTATGAGTGGGCGAGGCAAGCCGGCATTCCGATCCGGATGACCACTTCGCACAACCGAATCACGAATCTGCCCGGGGACACCGAGCTCGAGCAATACAAGATCGCGAAGCGGACGCTTGTCGTCGGCGTTCGCAAGACGCTGAAGTTCGACACCTCCAAGCCGTCTGCCGAATACGCCATTCCGATTGCGACAGGCTGCATGGGACACTGCCACTACTGCTACTTGCAGACGACGCTTGGGGCCAAGCCTTATATTCGCGTCTATGTCAATATCGACGACATCCTGGAAGCCGCACGCGGCTATATTGCGGAAAGGATACCGGAAATCACGCGCTTCGAAGCGGCTTGCACCTCCGATCCTGTAGGACTGGAGCCGATAACGGGCAGCCTGCGCGAGCTGATCGAATTCATGGCGGATCAGCCCTATGGCCGTCTGCGTTTCGTGACCAAATTCCATACGGTCGACAATCTGCTCGATGCGCGCCATAACGGTCATACCCGCATTCGATTCAGCGTGAACAGCAAATATGTCATCCAACATTTTGAACCTGCGACCTCCCGCTTCGAGGAACGGATCGACGCGGCCGCCAAGGTCGCGGCCGCAGGCTATCCGATCGGCTTCATCATCGCCCCGATCATCATGCATGACGGCTGGGAGGAGGGCTACACGGAGCTGCTGCACGCATTGTCGCAAGCCCTTCCCGCCCATGCTTCGTCGAACTTGACATTCGAGCTGATCCAGCATCGCTTCACGAAGACGGCAAAGAGCGTCATCGAGAAGCGATACCCGAAGTCGAAGCTCGAGATGGAGATCGAGCAGCGGAAGTACAAGTGGGGCCGCTGGGGACAAGGCAAGTACGTGTACCCTGATGAACAAGCAGAAGCGCTCCGCATGTTGATCACGGAGCGCATCTTCGAACATTATCCCGACGCCGCTATCGACTATTTCACTTAAAATTTCAACCACTCGGGCGTGATGCTGTTCAGATAGACCGTGATGCGCGTCATCTGGTCGGTGAACAGCAGAATGCCCATGAGGATCATAATCGCGCCGCCGATTTTCATGAAGGTATTCGAGTAGCGCAGAATAGCTCGCGCCGATCCGACGAAGAATGCCAGCACGAAGAACGGAATGGCGAACCCGAGCGCGTAAGCGGTCGTCATGGAGAACCAGGAACCGGGAGACGTTGCCTGCAAGCCTAAGATCGCCGTTAGAATCGGCCCGATACAAGGCGACCACCCTGCCGAGAAGCCGATGCCGAAGATGAAGGAGCCGAGGTATCCGGACTTGCTGGTCCGCAGATTCAATTTGCGCTCCTTCATCAGGAACGCGGGCTGGAAGATCCCGATCAGGAACAGTCCCATAAGTATGATCAGAATGGCGGACAATTGACGGATCAGCGCCTGGTAATCGCGGAAGAAGTCCGCGAAGGCGTTCACGCCGTAGCCTAGCGTATAGAACAAGAGCGAGAAGCCGAGCAGGAAGAACAACGTGTGCGTCATCGTCCGCATGCGCACGTCCCTCGGCTTGTGCTCTGCCTTCAAGTCGCTGACGGATATGCCCGTTATGTAGGAGAGATAGGACGGGTAGAGCGGCAAGCAGCACGGCGAGATGAACGACGCGATTCCGGCGCCGAACGCCAACCATAGATTAAGCTCATTCAAGTTGCAGTCTCCTTTCTACAGCTTTCTTCTTCGACCCGCGCCTGCCAACAGCAGCAGCAGAATCGCGATGAGAAGCAGCACAACGGTTGCCCCTGGAGCCAAATTCCACACGCCGGCGATCAGCAGGCCGCCGATCATGGCGATCTCGGCGATCGCGACAGCCAGCAGCACGGATTGCTTGAAGCTGCGGGCGATCAGCAGGCTGCACGCAGCCGGAATCG
>JAEZCJ010000051.1 GCA_023433615.1 Bacillota bacterium
CGGCAAGCCCGCTCACGTCCAACTCGGGCACGATCAACAATCAGAACACGACCTATACGTTCAAGGCGACATACACCGATGCGGATAACAACAAGCCGTACGCGGTGCAAGTCGTCTACGGCGACAAGGCGTACAACATGCGTGAAGCCGATTACACGGACACGAACTACGCGGACGGCAAGGAATACATCTATCTGTCGAAGCTGCCGATCGGCACGACATCCTATTACTTCCGTGCGTCCGACGGTTCATCTCCTGCCGTGTCCACGACGCCTACGGACTCGCCGAATGTGACGTCTTCGACGGACATCATCGACGTCCTCGTGAGCCAAGTCGGCTACGGCGCGAACGACTACAAGAACGCCATCATTACGTCCACGACTTACCTGTCCGACACCAGCTACCAGATCCTTAACGGCTCGAATACCGCCGTTAAAACCGGTCATATGACCTACAAAGGGATGACGTGGGGCAAGTACGTCTATGTCATCGAATTCCCAACCATTACGACGATCGGCGATAACTACACGGTGAAGACGAACGGCGTCTCCTCGTTCCCGTTCCCGATCGCAGACAACGTATGGGACGACTACAAGGACGAGATGACCGCATTCTACCGGATTCAGCGCGCCAGCGTCGCGACATCCGATGCCTATCCGCCAGGCTACAGCACGATCCCGCCGTCAGATAAAGTGTTCCACCCTGCCGGTCACCTTGACGATGCAAGAAGAAAAGACAACGGGCAGAGCGTCGATCTGACAGGCGGCCATTACGACGCAGGCGACTACGGCAAGTACGGCGCCAATCAATGGGTCGGTGCCGCAATCGTGCTGCCCTATCTCCGGAACATCGACTCGCCAAGCGTGAAGTTCGACAACGACAATAACGATATTCCGGACCTGATCGATGAAGCGATGTTTGCCAGCGATTACTTGGTGAAGTTCGCCGACCAATTCGACGGCGCAGTACGCGACATCTCGCATCACGGCGCCTTCGTTCATCCGAACAAAGAAACCGACGGCATTCCAGGCAATGCGGACGACCGGAAATTGAATACCGACAAACTCAGCGTCGAAGGCTCGGCCAAAGGCGCGGCAACGCTCGCCGCGACGTCACGCGCGATCCGTACGGCAATCGCCGAAGGCGATGTCCCGACGACGCTCGTCGCGGATCTGACGACTGCCGCCGACAAATACGAAGAGGCTGCCATCACGCTCTATGACTTCATGGCCGCCAATATGACGACTCAGCCTCAGCATGGTGATCCTACCAAATCGCGAATTTTCGCGGATGTCGAGTTGTACCTGCTCACGGGCGACACGGCTTACAAGGATGAGGCGACGGCTGCCGCCAACGCCCTCACGTTCGACGATTTGAACTCGACTGCCTATTGGAGCAATCGGCCGATCGCGCTCGCCGAATTCTATCCGGTAGCCGATCCGACGACGCAAGCGCATATTCAAGACCTGCTTGAGGAACAGTTCCACTTTGTCCTGACGCTCATGGACGATACGCCGTACGGCGTCATCAACAATTTCAGCAACTTCGGCGTGAACGAGCCGCTTATGGCGTACATCGGGGATATGATGCGCTACTACGAGCTGTTTGGCGATCCGGACACGCTCCGCATCATTCAGCGAGCCATGTATTGGGTCTACGGACAGAATCCATGGAATATCAGCTGGGTATCCGGGATCGGCTCGGATTACACCGACTTCATTCATACCCGGTTAGACGAAGAGGCAGGCCATTCTACCAATCAAGGGGTCGTCATTCCGGGCGCGATGGTCAGCGGCGCGAATATCAAGGACACGAAGGACAAGTTCAGCGCTTCTCCATGGTATGAAGACCGTTACCAAGGCGCAGACAACATGAACCAATGGCGTTACAACGAATACAGCATCAATATCCAAGCCGGCATGTTCTACACGGTCATGGGGCTCAGCACGATCAACAATGCTCCGACTTCCGCATCGAATCTGCCGGAACTTCAGGTGCACAGCCCCGGCATCAATGATTACGTGCGCGGCGATGTCACGGTGTTCGCTAGCACCAACGCCGGCACGCCTGCTATAAGAACCGGCGGCACTTACGTGCCGATGACGCTGGACGGCGCTGCCTACGAGTACACGTTCGACACGAGCACGATCGTTCCGTCGACGAACCTCATCATGCGCCTTCGCGGGGAAGATACTTCAGGCAACTACACGTACAGCAATATGCACTATACGATTGCGCGGCCGCTTCCGGACCCGTCGCATCCGCTGCTGTTCGACAATTTCGACAACCAAGGGCTCTGGGGTTCGTTCGGGCACGATTGGGTGAACTGGTGGAACCAGAACGGCGGCAACAACGAAGGCACCTTCAGCGAAGTCGAGGAAACGCCGGGGAATAAAGTCGGCAAGTTCACGCAGAATCCTTCGCAGGTAACCGCCGAAGCCAAGTTCCAGCATTGGAACGAATCGCTCAACGTGGACGGCTACCGTTATGTCACGATGAAGGTGAAGAATCCGAACCACCCGAATCTGCGCATGCGGGCAACGATCTCCGACGGCAAGAAGAGCTTTAACCTGACAGGCGGCTGGATCAGCATTCCGACCACTTGGACCGACTTGCAGTTCGATACGAGCACGGCTCCGGCTGACATGGACCGGACCAAAGCCGTCATCACGATCTGGCTGAAGCAGACGGTCAAAGGCTACGGCGAAATGTTCATGGACGATTTCGTGTTCACGAACTTCGCAAGCGGCACGGCTCCGACGTTGACCTCAGGCAGCGTCAATGCTTCCACCGGCAACACGCAGACGAACTTCACGTTCAACGTCACGTATACGGACGTCGACAACGAAGCGCCGCATGCCGTGGAGCTCATCATCGACGGCGTCGTTCGTCAGATGGCCGAGGTTAACGCGAGCGACACGAACTACGCGGATGGCAAGCAATACCGACTGGTCACGAGACTGTCGAAGGGTAACCATTCATACTACTTCACGACGACGGACAAGACGTCCGACGCGGTCAGTACGACCGTGGCGACCGGCCCGTCCGTCAGCTAACGCATTGAACGTAATGGAATAGAAGAAGGGGAACTCCTTGTAATGCGGGGTTCCCCTTCTCTTGTCACCGTTCGAGTACGAGCCGGAACGTCTTGACCTCATAGGGCAGGAACGTATTCTGGAAAGATTGAGGATTGGATGCCACCTTCGCGGTATCTTGCTCCAGCAAATCGCATTCGTACACTTCCCGAATCGGGCTGCCCGTCCACCGGATGTCCGCTTGGCGGCGGGCGCCCTGATTTTCGTATAACCGCAGGATGACGGAAACGGTCTCTCCGCTATCGGCCTGCGCGAATTTCAATGCGGACAAGAATATCCCTGGCGAGGTCAGCTGGAGGTAGCTCTTCTTGTTCGGAATCGAGCCGCTGCCTTGCAGCGTCAATGTCCGAAGCGGAACGTTAAAGCTATGCCCTGCTTCATCGACCTTGGCCGTTCGCCAATCGCCTTCATGACAATAGAGCGCGTAACGAAAGGCATGCTTGCCGAGATCGGCTGTGTGATCCGGGTACTTCGCCGACTTAAGAAGAGTGATGCGAAGCTTGCCATGCCTGCAATCATAGCCGTATTTGCAATCGTTCAATAACGCTGCGCCATAGTTCGCCTCCGATACGTCTGCCCAGTGGTGCGCCGGCACCTCATGCTGCGCCTGTTCCCAGGACGTATTCGTTCGCGTGGACCGTTCGACGTTGCCGAAGGCTGCGTCATACGTTGCTTTGTCGGTATGGATATCGAGCTCGAAGCCGGCTTTGAGTAACGCCCGCTCTTCCTGCCAATCGATATCGGTCTCGAACTCCAGTTGTTTGGAGCCCCGTCGAAGTCTTATCGTCTGCTGCAGGCTTGAACAGCGGAACGACCGAACGATTCGAACGGCTTGCGCGGCGGAGGACTGCTCCGCGATGTCAATGGCATCGAGCTCAACTAACGGGATGCCGTGCTGTAAGGATTCCCCTGCAATATTCCAAGCGTCATAGTAATCGTAGCATTCATCGAACAGCTCCAATGTATTGCCTGCCATACCGCCTCGTCTCAATACGTCGCGGTTCATGGTTTTATCATAGATGCGCTCGACCGTTCCGTCCTGACGACGAATGTTGACCCGAAGGTGTTCGTTCTCGAGCACCAGACAGCCGCCTTCCTCCCGGACCTGGGCATCGCCGGAAGGCACTCTCCGCTTCCCGTGCCTGATCTCATAGCGCTTGAACCCGATGGAGGGGATGTCCTTCGCTTCGAAAATAACGCTGCCGTCCATACCTATATCGTAGATCGCTTCTTCGCCGGTCGACGCATCGACGATCGTGAAGGGGCCTTCGGGAGCATCCGGCAATACGGCCCACGCGGTTCGAAGAAAGGCGAGTGTATTCAAGACGATACAGGAGCCCAAGCTGGTTGAGCTGTCCACATCGCTTGTCGGTTCTAGGTCCGAATGATACCGGGCAAGCAATGACGCGGCATCGGCATCAAGACAATCGACAATCTCATGTACCCGCTCGTAATCCCGTTCGGCCTGCAAGAATGTCTCAGCTTGGGAGGTGCCGGGCAAGATGTCGTGGAATTGGTTGAACAGGACGAGCCGCCACGCCTCGTCAAGCAACTCGAATCGTTCTCGGTCCATCTGGCCTGCCAATACGCCGAGCAACTCAGCGTCCCGCAGCCGTATCTCGCAGCGCCGATTGTTCTTCTTCACGCGCGCTTGGGACGTATAGGTGCCCTGATGCCATTCAAAATACAATTCGCCGAACCAATGAGGAAGCGACGGATTCGCCGATTCGATCTGACTGAAGAAGTCTTCGGCCTTCCCGAGCTTCACTGCGGGCAAGCCGGGAAGCTTATCGTAGCGCTTCGCTCGCTCGATCATTCCGACATCGACGCCGCCGCCCCCGTCGCCATGTCCGAATACGTTGAAGAGTGCGCCGTTATGGCCTTTGCTCTTGAACCTATCGATGCCGACCGTTAACTCCGTCAAGTTCATCTGACCGTTGTAAGATCCGAATGCATCCAGTGTCCCGATGATCGTGCTCCCGTCCAATCCTTCCCATCGAAAGAGATGGAACGGAAGCTCATTCACGGTATTGAAGTTCAGCTTGCACGTGTAGAAGTAGCGAAAGCCGGATTTCGTCAACAGTTGCGGAAGCGCTGCCGAGTAGCCGAATGTATCCGGCAGCCAACAGATATCGGCATGCTTCCCGAATTCGTCCATATAGAACCGCTGTCCGTATTGAATCTGCCGGACGAGCGACTCGCCGGAAGTCAGGTTGCAATCCGGCTCCACGTACATGCCGCCGACAAGCTGCCACCGCCCTTCGCGCACATAACGCTTCATCTGGTCGAACAGGTCCGGGTAATGGTTCTTCGCATACTCGTACTGCGCAGGCTGACTCTGGGCATAGTGGAAGTCCGGATACCGCTCCAACAGCCTGAGCATGTTGGAGAAGGTACGCCCGGTCTTCCGCACGCTCTCCTTGGATGGCCATAAGTAAGCAAGGTCCAGATGGGAATGGCCGGTCGCGATAATCGCATTGCCCTGCTTATCCGCAGCGCGGTCGAACCATTCCTGCTGCAAGAACCGCTTGGTCTCCCGAATGCCGGCGAGCAGCTTCTCGAACGGGGCCTCGGGCTTGATCATCCGCTGCGTTGCGACGAGCAAGCGCTCCGCCCACTCGTCCGAACGAACCAGCACACTCTCGACCAGCACGGTTAGATCGTACAGGATGTCCTCGACCTCCGGATTGACGGTAACCCATGCGGCATGCCGAAACAGATGGCGGTCGTACTCCAGCCCGTTCTGCTTCGTATGCGCGAAGTTCTGCCAGCGAATGCAGGACTCGACGATGAACGCGTAGGATTCCCCTGCAGCAGCCGAATCCGATATCCGGCATGTGTTGCGATTCGGATCGAAGCCTTGACGCGGTTCACCGTTCACATATAACAAGCATTCGCCTTGGTTGTCGAACCACAGCTCGACCGGCTTGCCGGCAAGCGAAGACGGCATGACCGCTTCCGCGCGAAAATAGGCCGTCGTCTCCAGCCAGGACTCGCCAACCTCGATCGTTCTCCAATCCGAGGTGTATCGGATTTCTCCCGGCGCGGCGTAATCGGCGCTCCGAATTTGCCAATCCGGAATGGGAACGACAGCTTCGAAGGTTCGCTGCTTCAACTTGTTCAGGAAAGAATGCATCGTACGCTCAAAATGCGCGCGTGTCGACATGATCGAATCGCCTCCTTGAGGGGTAATACGACAAAGTATAACGATAACCATAAGGAAGCATAAGGCGAGATCCGGACTGTATAGTAAGAGATATGGACATTGTATTCGCCCCAATGAATAGGAGGCATCGCGATGGGCAACAGCGGCAGGGTTCGTAAATCATATATTACGGAAACAATGGACTTTCGCTTCAGCATCCCCGACTTTGAAGTGTATGTCAGCCATGTGAACCGTGTCGGCCCGGATCCGAATTGGCAAGTCCCCGAGCACTCGCATACCTGCTTCGAGCTGCATATCATCCCTGCCGGCAAAGGATGGATTACGATCGAAGGACGCGACTTCGATGTATGCGGCGGCGAAGCCTACATTACGGGACCCTATATTAAGCATGCGCAGGCGGCTGATCCCGATGATCCGATGGAGGAATGCTGCATGCGATTCGATCTGCTCCCCTCCGGCGAGAGAACGGAAATAACCTTGGAGAGCGAACAAATTAAGAAATACTTATCGCATTGTTACCCTCATGTCTTCCAAGATCGTTACCGCATGGCTCTCAAATTCGAAGAGCTCTTCGAAGAAATGGAGCGAGGCGAGATTGGATACCGACTGCGTGCACAAGCCATTCTCATGTCCGTCATCGTGGATATGCTTCGCTTAGTCAAGGACGTGCAGGGACAAGGCGCCTCCCAGGATCGAGCTGGAACGGAGGAGCGCAATAGAGTGCGACGTATCGTGGAATTCATTAATAAGCACTATATGGAGCCCATTCGAATCGAAGAAGTATCTCGTTTCCTGTTCCTGTGTCCGAAGCAAATTAACAGGCTCCTCTCCAAATCATTGAACGCCTCCTTTCATGATCTGCTTCAAGCACGCCGCTTGGAAGAGGCCAGATGGCTGATTACCACGAGCGCTTGTTCCATCGAAGAGGTGGCGGCAAGATCCGGTTTCTCGAGTCATCATTATTTGTACCAGGTGTTTAGAAGGCATGGCTTACCGACGCCCGCTAAGCTGCGCGAGAAGCGTAGCAGCGGGATGAAGGAGTCCATCTAAGTTTGGAGACCTCCCTCGGTGGGGGGTTTTTCCTTTGGACAGGCAGAATGCATCACAACAAGGGCAGATTAGATCATGGAATGATCTGTAAGGCATATGTAAGATATGTGGTGCAACACAATTTACCTATTGTTGGGAGGAATGAATGATGAAGTCAGGAATCTATCGGAAGAAAGGAAGGGCAAGGAAGTCGCTTTCTGTCATTCTCGGCACCGCGTTAGTTTTGAATGCGCTTACTTTTGTGCCGAGCGTAACCTCAGCCGCAGTCGCGCCGCTCCCGGGTCCGAGCAATCCGCTGCTGTATGACGATTTTGGCGGCAACGGCGTGTTCACGCAGAATTGGATGAACTGGTGGAACCAGGACGGCGGTACCGGGACATTCACGAAGGCGAATATCGACTCCCGCGACGTCGGCGTCTTCGCGCAGGATCCGGCATCCGCAAGCTCCTGGGCGAAGTTCCAGCCATGGAACGAGACCGTCGATCTGACCGGCTATAAGTACGTGAACCTCACATGGAAGAACCCCGGATACCCGGATGCACGCATTCGCGTAGTAGTACAAGACGGCTCGGTCAGCTACAATCTAACCGGCGGATGGGTGACTGTCCCTACGAGCTGGACAACGGCCCAATTCGACTTGGACGCGCTGGCTCCCAATCTGAACAAGACGAAAGCGCGCTTCGAGATCTGGCTCCGCCAGACCGGCGGCAACGATGGCGAGATACTGATCGACGACCTGTCCGCGACTACGGCAAGCGGCGGCACGCAGCCGATCTTAACGGGCAGCATGACAGCCAATATGGCAGGATCCTACAACCAGAACACGAACTTCACCTTTCGCGCTACCTATACGGATGCAGATAACGAGAAGCCGTTCGTCATGCAGCTCGTTGTCGATAATGAGACGATCTATGACATGATGGAAGTCGACAGCGCCGACACGACCTATACCGACGGCAAAGACTACACGTTCATCACGAAGCTCCCGGCAGGCACCCACTCCTATTATTTCCGCACCGCAGACTTGACCTCCGATGAAGTCAATACCGCGACTCAGACGGGAATTGCCGTCAGCCAGACGCAGCAGGTCATCGACGTCGTGGTCAGCCAAGCGGGCTACAATGCAGCCGGGTTCAAGAATGCCAAGGTGACCGCGCAGGAACCGCTCGTCGATACCTCCTACGTGATCAAGAGCGGCACCGGCACGGTCGCTTCCGGCAACATGGCCTATGAGGGCGTTACGTGGGACAAGCATGTGTATTCGATCGACTTCTCTTCCGTAACCGCGACCGGCGATGATTATACGGTCGTCACGAACGGCGTCGCTTCTTATCCGTTCCCTGTTCAGACGAATATCTGGACGAACTTCAAGGACGAGATGACCGCCTTCTATCGCCTGCAGCGCGCAAGCGTCGCTACATTGGACGCCTATCCGCCGGGCTATAGCAGCGTGGCGCCTTCGGCTCGCATCTTCCACCCGGCCGGCCATCTCGACGATGCCCAGTCCGAGGACGGCACGACGCATTACGACTTGACCGGCGGCTGGTACGATGCCGGCGACTATGGCAAATACGCAGGCAACCAGTGGGTCGGCACGCAGATCGCGCTGGCCTATATCCGCCACAAGGCTGCCGACGACGTGAAGTTCGACAACGATACGAACGGCATTCCCGATCTCGTGGACGAAGCGATCTTCGGCAGCGAGTATCTGATCAAGTGGGCTGACCAGCTGGGCGGCGCGCTGCACGATCTTCGAAATAACGCAGGCGGCTTCGTCCACCCGCACAAGACGACCGACGGCGTGAACGGCACGTCCGATGACCGCAAGCTTGGCGGCCTCGGCGTGGCAGGCTCGGCCAAAGCGGCCGGCACGCTTGCCGCGACTGCGCGCGCAATCCATACGGCGATTGCCGAAGGCGACATCGCCTCGGGACAAGTCGCGGCCCTGCAAGCGTTCGCGGAAGATGCCGAGGATGCGGCCGTCGTGTTCTACGACTACGTCGTCGCGAATCCGGACGGGCCCGTCGGTTCTTATGGCACGCGCGGCGGCATTCCGAACGCGAAGCTGCTCGCGGACGTCGAGTTGTACTTGCTGACGAACGATACGGATTATCTCAATGCCGCGATCGCGAATGCCAACACGCTGACGATCAGCGACTTGTACTCGACGAACTACTGGGATATGAGGCCGATGGCGCTAGCCGAGCTGTATCCGGCAGCTGACCCGACCACGCAGGCCCATATTCAGGGCTTGCTTAAGCATCAAGTCGACTACTTCTTGTCGTCCACGGACGATACGCCTTACGGCGTGCTGAACCAATTCAAGAACTTCGGCGTTAACGAGCCGCATGCTTCGTATCTAGGCGACTTAATGCGCTATTACGAGCTGTTCCAGGATCCTGCCGCGCTGCGAGCCGTCGAGAAGGGCATCTACTGGATCTTCGGCGAGAACCCTTGGAACATCAGCTGGGTATCGGGCATCGGCTCCGACTTCGTCGACTTCCCGCATACGAGATACGACGAAGGCTCGAACTCCAAGAAGTCCGGCGTCGTGTTCCCCGGCGCGATGCTCAGCGGTCCGAACATGAAGGACACGAAGGACAAGAAGAGCGTCAGCCCTTGGTACGAGGATCGCTCGCTCCACCTGGACGACACGAACCAATGGCGCTATAACGAATTCAGCATCAGCATCCAAGCCGGCCTGCTCTATACGATCATGGGCCTCAGCGCGAACGAGACGGCAAGCTCCGCCGGCGGCACGGTGCCGGTCGAACTGCCGACGCTCTCCCCGACGATCGGCGATTACGTACGCGGGCAAGTGACGGTATTCGCCGGCCCGGCGACCGGCATGACGAGTGTCGACTACTCGGCTTCCGGTCCGTCCGGCACGAACGGCGTATATGCGCCGATGACCGCTGCCGGCGGCGTATACACCGCCAGTATCGACGAGAGCGCAGGCGTCCCCTTCTCCAACAAGCGCGTTGACGTGCGCGGGACTGACGCGCAGGGCAACACCACCTACAGTTCGACGCACTATACCGTAGCGGCGCCACTCCCCGATCCATCGACGCCGGCACTCTACGACGACTTCGGCGGCGGCGGCCTGTGGGGGGCAAGCGGCGGCAACAACCAGTGGGTCAACTGGTATACCCAGAACGGCGGCTCGGCAACGTATGCCAAGACGACCGAGGACGGCCGCACCGTCGGCAAGTTCACGCAGACGCCCGACGCGACGAACTCCAACGCGAAGTTCCAGCCGTGGCATGACGTCGTCGATCTCGACGGCTATCGTTACCTGAACTTCACGGTCAAGAACCCGAGTTCGCCTGATCTCCGCATGAAGATCGAATTGTCCGACGGCAGCAAAACATACAACTTGACGGGCGGCTACAAACCCGTTCCGACGACATGGACGGATCTTCAATACGATCTGAATGCGCTGTCCGCGACGCTGAACAAGAAGACGCTGCGGATGTCGATCTGGCTGAACCAGTCGACGGCCCAGTACGGCGAAATGTTCATCGACGAGATCAAAGCGACGAACACCGCCAGCGGCTCCGCGCCTGCATTGACGAATATAAGCGTCGACAATGCGACCGGCGATACGGAGACGGACTTCACGTTCAACGTCACGTATACGGATGCCGATAACCAAGCACCGTTCGGAATGGAGCTCGTCATGGACGGCGTCGTGCGCCAGATGGCGGAAGCGGATCCGAACGATACGACGTATACGGACGGCAAGGACTACACGTTCACGATGAAGCTTCCGCTCGGCATTCACTCGTACTTCTTCCATACGAGCGATACGACCTCGGATGCGGTCAGCAGCGCGCTGCAGAGCGGTCCCGTCGTCAGCGACAGCAGCCTGCTCTTCTCCGATGACTTCAACGACGGCAATGCGAACGGCTGGACGACGACGAGCGGCACATGGTCGGTCGTATCGAATGCTTACAACGGCCAGGCTGCCAGCGGCAACAGCTATGCGATTGCGGGCGAATCCGCCTGGACCGATTACACGCTGGAAGCGAAGGTGAACGTGACTAACAATTCCGGCGGCAACAAGGATGCGGGGCTCGTGTTCCGTTATACGGATCCGAACAACCACTACGTGCTCTATCTGAAGAACAACGATAGGTCCGGCCGCAAGATGGAGCTGGTCAAGGTCGACGGCGGCGTGAAGACGACGCTGGATCACGCTAGTCCGAGCGTCATGCCCGATACGTTCCATACGTACAAGATCGTGCTCGACGGCGACGACATCTCCGTCTATCAGGACAACGTTCTCCAACTCAGCGCCACGGACAGCACGCATGCAAGCGGCAAAATCGGCGCGCGCGTGTACGCGAGCACCAAAGCAATCTACGACGACGTGACGGTCACGCAATAACGTGTCGACGGCAGCTACAACAAAGACAGGGCCCTCGCGGCCCTGTCTTCTCTATTGCGGTCTATACGGTTATGAGCCGCCTCTAATCCCTCTGTCTTCCCTGTTAGCCAGTCGGAACGACGCTTGAAACGTCTTGCCTCTCGCAGCTGCGGCATGGACCGTGAACCGGATCGCCGGGCTGAGCTCACTCACGTCGATGCCGGGATCCGCCGTGCACGACATTGCAGCTCTGGCAAGCGTGACCTCGATTACGCCCTCATTCAATTGCGTAGGATCCGCGACGGCGATGTCCAGCATCTGCTCCCCGGCTCGCTCCCTCAGCATAACGGAAGCCTGGCCTTTCACGGTCAACAGATCGACCGACCGATCGGCCGCCGTCCAGAAGTTCGCGCCGATGAACCGTTCCCCCGCTAGCGTCAAGCTCACCGCCTGCACGCTGTCCGTATTCGCGACGATGCTTGCCGCTGGGTTCGCGGCATAGGCTTCCGTCGCTTCACGCGAGGCATTCGGCAGCAGCACATATGCATAGGCTGCTCCTTCCGGGTCGCGTCCGTGGTCGAACCATACGGTCTGATAGGCACGCGTATGCAGCTGTGCCGGCACGGCAGGACGGACGTTGATCTCGCTCCAAGAGCCGGACCGGGACTCGCGAAGCACTGACAGGTCCGCCCCGCCGGGAAAATAATACCCGATATCCGAGCGTCCGTCCGTCAGACCCGCCAAGTGCAGCCAACGCACGCTCGCAAGCCGCTGCGGCTCTCCGTCAAGCCGGTTATCTACAGCCGCAGCATCTGCGGCAAGCACTTGCGCTTGCGGTTCCGCGAGCTTCCGATTGTCCACGATCGTCTCGATCGGTACGCCCTCATCGCTAGCAATGCCTGCGCCGACAGCGACGATCTCATCCTCGAACAAGAACCACGACTTACGCGCGGTCAACGAATAGCTGCCATAGTCCAAGTCCATCCCGCAGGCACCATAGCGCCCTAACAGGGAGACGCCGCCGACCCAGTCACGCGTACCGAGCTGCTCCTCGATCTCCATTCCCGAAGCCACGGTCGTCCCTGCCAAGCGATAAGCGTCAACGGTCGGCCAATAATCGTCGCTGTATTGTCCCAAGTCCCCGTTATACAGGTATGTCGCGCCTGCCCCGGTATACCACCCTCGAATATTCTCCGTATGGTTCATATGCTCGTATGTCTGGATGCGGGATGAGAACATCGCGATGCCGAAGGCGTGACCGGTCCGCTGCAGCACCGCGCGATCCATGCCCGCATATTGCCGATACAGCGCGAGCGGCTCGGCCGGCGCGAGCAGCGGATCGTTCGCGATTGCCTTCGCGAGGCCGATCATCTCGATGGAAGCATGCTCGCGGAATCGCATGAAGGTGTCCTCCTCGATCCAGCGCTTCGCGATCGCCTTGAATGCTTGCGCATGGTCAGCCGGCGCGATCTGAGACAGCCGGAGCACGCTCGCGATCACGGCATGCCCGATCGCGTGATCTTGGGAGAAGTGGCGCGCAATCTCACGGCCCCGGACCATATCCATCATGGCCCCCCTGAACATCAGCGGCTGGTAGGAATCGTAGATCCAGCGCCAGACATGCGCTTGATCGGGATCCGACACCTCCCACGGCGTACCGGACAAGATCGCCATCAGATCGGAAACCATGCGCAGGATCGAACTGCCGTAGCCTCCGGTATAGGCGAAGCGCTTATGCTGAACGAATGATCCATCTGGATAGAAGCCGTCGCCATTCGTCACATACGGGAATATCCCTTCGCCGGACAATCCGTCCCTCGCCTCGGCCGCCTTCGCCGGATCTTGGACCAGAACGGCACGGACGCCTACGATAATCGCCGCCCATGCGCGATTCGCGCCGGTCATGCTGACGCCCGGCATGAAATAATCGACCGTATCCATCCAGCGCTTCAGCCGCGCCTGATCGATCGCGTCATAGAGCAGCACGGCGATATCGTTCAGATGGAGCGGAATGCCGATCTGCCAATGCCACCAATTCGGCGCGGTTCGGCTCTTGCTCTCGTTATAGCCGTGCTCGTGCAGCCAATCCAGCGCGTCCAGCACGGCTGCCTTCAGTTCGTCGATGCCATAGAGCGGGCACCCTCTTGTCGAAGCCGCCAGCGCCATCGTCCGCAGCTGCTTATAGACGTCGTTCACCGATTCCGAATGCTCGAGATCGGCATACTGCCTCCAGATATACCGCCTGGAACGGCTTCGGTCCATCGCGCTCCAGTACGCATGCGCCTCCTCTGCAAGCGCGCGGAGCTTGCCCGCGATAACCGGATCCTCCGGATCCGCGTCAAGCCCTCCTGTCAGCATAGCGGCCCATCGCTGCCGCATCGCGGTAAAGGCCTCTCCCACATGCGCGAGCGCTGTTTGATGGAATGGATGCTCACCAGCCATATTCTTACGCCCCCTTGTTCGCTGCTTCCATGAAGCTGCTGCTTACAGCCGCAGTTGGCTGCTCTGCACCGCCCGCAGCCAGACATCGGCAATCAATGCATGGCCGGCTGCCGTCGGATGTACCCCATCATGCAGCCAATAGGCGGCATCGGCACGCTGCACAGCTTGATCGAACGGCTCTTGGAGCGCGACGAATACCGCATTGTATTCCACCGCCAGCGCCCGCACAATCCGACCGTAATTGTCTACGCGCTGCTTGAATGATTCCCAATTGACCTCAGTCGCGCTGCCTTTCAACACGAAAGGCTCGCACAGCACAAGCCCGACGCCAGGCAGCACCTCGCGAGTCTCCTGCAGCAGATGGCGATAAGCCCGTTCGAATCGGTCCGTCGCGCCGTCCGGCAGCCCGCGAGCGATTCGCCACGCATCGTTGACGCCGATCAAGATACTGATCACATGCGGGAGGAGGCTGATCGCATCCTCATTCCATCTGGCATAGACATCCGAGACGCGATTGCCGCTGACGCCTCGATTGACGAAGCGATGTCCCTTCTCGGCGAACTGGAAGCCCAACCGGCCTGCAATCTGATTCGCATAGCCATGTCCCAGATATTGATGCCCTTCTCCTCCCTTCGACCGTCCGGCATCCGTGATCGAATCGCCCTGGAACAGAATAATCCGCCCATTATTCATCCTAACGTCTCCCCCGTTAACGAAATCTAACGCATGCTAGGCTCATATACGCGAAGCATCACCAATACATCCGCCAATCCATGCGAAGCCTGACTAGCGCTTCGAAGTAGAAGTAGTCGCCCCAGATCGTGCTCTCGTCGATGCCCCAGCCGCGCGGCTTGTTGTAGACGCCGTGGAGCAGCAGCCCGTCCGCATCCGGATGCCCCTTCGTCGCGTACCGATCCGTCAAAGCCGTCAGCATGGCTGCGGCAGCATTCGCGTATCTCGCCTTATCCGGGTCCGCGTCAGGCAAGCGCTTGGCCAGTTCCAGCAAGCCGCAGACGGCTATGGCCGCAGCCGAGCTGTCCCTTTCCTGCTCATCGCCGTCCATGAAGATCAAGTCCCAATACACGATCCCGTCTTCCGGCAAGCGAGTCAGGAAATAGTCGGCCAACCGCTTCGCCGTGCGAATGAACTTCTCGTCCTCCGTATAGGCGTAGCTGAGCATGAAGCCATAGATGCCCCATGCCTGCCCGCGGGCCCAGCAGGAATCGTCCGCGTAGCCTTGATGCGTATTGCCGTATCGCGGATCCCCGGTCCTCGGATCCATATAGTACGTATGGTAGGTCGTGTCGTCCGCCCGCACGAGATAGTTGGCCGATTGCTGCGCATGCCGCCGCGCCATCGAGGCGTACCGGTTGTCTCCCGTCACTTCCGAGGCCCAGTACAGCAGCGGCAGGTTCATCAGACAATCGATGATCATCCGCCCGCGCTGCTCCGGATCGCCCAGGTCCCCCCAAGCTTGAATGATTTCCGCCTCCGGAAAATATCGCTGCGCCAGCAGGTCGGCAGCCAGCAGCGCGAACCTCTTCGCCTCTTCATTGCCCGTGATCCGATAGGCCGCAACGGCAGACAGGCTGTACAGAAAGCCGAGATCATGCGTGTCGATGGCGATTCGTTCCTCGACGCGCCGCTGGTAACTGGGCAGCTGGCTCTCGGCTGCCGCCCGGTAACGCTCGTCGCCCGTGACCTCGTAGGCGAGCCAGACCATACCGGTCCAGAAGCTGCCCGTCCAGTCTTCATTCGGTATGGCTGCATAGCGGAGCCCTTCGCTGGCAGGCGCAGGGAAATGGTCGACATAGCGGGGAAGCCCCTTGTCCACCTGCCCCAGAACGAAGCGGGTCGCTTCTTCGAAGCGTGCCCGATCGGCGTGCGATAACGCGAGAATACCCATCTCTTCTATTCCTCCTTGCGTACGAGCGACAGCTCGATCGCTGCCGGACCGCCGGTTAATTGGAAACGCAGGAAGGCCAGCTCGCCCTGGATGATCCTTGCATCCACGCCTTCGCTGCACGATTCGATGATATAACCGCTTAGATCGTCCCAGTACGTCAGCCCGAACGGCGCCGGACCGTAATGGCCGATCTCGAACGTCATGCGGATGAGATGCTCCGACTTCTCGTAGCCCGAGACGAACACCTGCGGTACCGGCTCCTCGAACTCGCCGTGCATGCTCGCCTTGCCGACGTAATTGCGCAGCATGCGCGGAGCCGTCTCCCCCTTGACGAAAGCCATCTGGCATTCGCGGTCGTAGAACAGGAACGCGTCCGGCCACGGGCCGGCTCCTGTGCCGCCCAGCGTCATCGTATATTCGTTGACCTCCGGACGAGCCTCCGTATCGCGCGTCAGCATGTAGGCCGGTGCCGTCGCCTCGTTCTTCTCATGGTACATCTCGACAGCCTTAGGGAGCGTCGTGAGCGTGATCGGATACTTCGTGATATGGGCAAAAAATAAATCGAGCATGCCCGCGCATGCCTCGACATGAGAGGACGGGAATACCGCGAACCGCTCCGTGTATTCCATCTCATGCGCTTCCTGCTGCTGCAGGAAAAAAACCTGGTCGTTATGTGCCGTGTTGGCCAGGTAGTCGCGGAACAGATTTTTCCAATACGCGATATCGCGTCCGCTGCATAAGCCCGCACGCAGTACATCGTTGGGGTCCGTGGAATAGATGACGGGACTGCCCGAATGATAGGTGGCGTGAAGGTCGCGAGCCGTCCATTCGCAAGCGACTATCTTTCCTTTGCCGGCGTGGGGTACCTTGTAACGTGCCGGATCCACGTACCAGGATCCCCATGGAATGCCCTTGTGCGTGATGCCGTCCCACCAGACTTGCTCCCAGCAATAACCCCACATGCCGCGGAAGTCGAGCTCCTCCAACGCCTCGATCAGCTCGTTATAGATTTTGCCGCGCGCGGCGACCTTCGTCTTCGCCCATGGGAATGCTTCTTCCACGATGCGCCAATCCCGCTCCAGCGCCTGCTTGAACTTCTCCTTCGACGCGCCGGCATCCTCGATGAAGAAGGGCGTCTGCAGAATGACGTCGTCGCCGTACTGCTCATGCCAAGCTTGTATGCGTTCCTTCAATGCGGGAACCGATCCGCCGTTCACGATCCAAGTCACCGGAATGCCGTATCGGTGGGCCAGCGCTGCCGTGCGGTCAACCCCGTCGATCGCCGTCCCTCGTCCCCATGGCGTGTCATAGTGCGAGGCATAGCTGACGAATGTGTAGATGAGATTCTCCGGTTTCATGAGGTCTGTCGCTCCTTCACTGTATCGATCCTGATTGCATGACGTGAAGAGTCCCCTTCCGGAGACTCTTCGCGCCAACCCTTATGGAATGATCGAATGCTGCTTATTTGTTAATAGCCCACCATGCGTCGATCTGCTTCTGGATTTCGTCCCGTACCTTATCGATGCCCGAGTTCTTCAGCTTGCCGTTGCGCTCTTCGAGCTGCTTGACGGGATCCTTCACGGCGCCCGTGAACATGGACTTATACTCCGTTATGACAGCGGTCATCTGCGTAATCTCGTTCTTCACGTTCGACTCGTCGAACACGAAGCCCATAAGCGGGAAGCGCTTCGCTTCGTTGTTGAACTTCTCCCAGTTCGTGTACAGGTCATCCGGCTGACCCGGCTTCAGGTAGTTGATCAATTGGTTACCGATGACCCAGAACAGCGCGGAGCCGCCGTAGCCCGAATCCGGAATCTGTTCGATGCGGTTGTCGCCGACCTTCTTGTAGTGCTTGCCTTCGATGCCGTGCACGATCAAGTTGACGACATACGGATCGGTGTGCAGGTAGTTCAGCACCATCATTGCGCGCTCCGGATCTTCGGAAGTCCGGGAGATGGCGAACATGGAGCCGGTTGCAAGATCCGTCGTCACGATCGGCTCTTCGACGACATGGGACACATATTCGTATTGGTTATTGACGGAGTTGCTCATCTCGATATCGGTGCCCGGCTTCCACACCGTGCCCTGCACCCAGATCTTGCCTTGCTTCTGCAGATCGCCGACATTGGTGACGGCCGTCGCCGCATCCGCGTTGATAATGCCCTTCTCGTACAAGTCGCGGTACAGCTCCAGCTCTTGCTTGTTGATGTCGACGAGTTCTTGATCGAGCACCGTCTTCACTTCCATCTTGTCGGCCGTGTAATCGACGAAGAATACAGGCGTCTTGCCCGGCGTCGGTCCGATCGGACGGTAGTTGCTGCGGGTCTCGTACATCATGCCGCCGCCTCCGCCGAAGTTGCCGGAGCCGCCGCTGATGTAATAAGGAACGAAATCCGGTTCTTCCTTCTTGATTTTCTCCAGATACGGCACGAGATCTTCCATCTTATTAATCGTATCGATCGGAATCTGATGCTTCTCTACGATATCCTTGCGATACGTGAACGCCCGGCCTTGCGTGATCTCTTTGTTGGTCGGGATCGCGTACAGCTTCCCGTTGAGACGCGGCGCCTCGAGGTAGAGCGGGTGCAGCCGCTCGGCGAGCCCTTGGCCATGCTTCTCCACGAGCTCATCCAGCTCCAGGAATGCCCCCTTCGCCACATTGCCGAAGAAGTTCAGCCAGGAAGCCGTGAAGACGAGGTCCATCTTCTCCCCCGAGTTCATCATCAACTCGGATCGCGTCTTGTAATCGCTGGAAGCGATCGGCGTCAGCTTCACGGTTGCGTTGATCTTCTCTTTGAAAAATTCGTTGAGCTTCTCTTCGACGAGCGGAACGTCCGCTTCCGGCGTGCCGAAGTAGACGATCGACACTTCATACGGCTTCAAGTCAGCCGCTGGCTCTTCTTCCGCCGTCGGCGCATTCGCGTTGTTGCTCTTCGTCTCGTTCGCCGGTTTGGCGTTCGACCCGGCATTGCCGTTGTTGCCATTGTTGTTGCCGTTGCCGCCGCAAGCTTGCAGCACGAGAGCTAAGATCATAATGCAGGCTAGCAATACGATGCTCGGTTTACCTTGCTTCATTGCTTGTACCCCTCCTGTGATTCGTTATCTATATAGCTCGCTCCGCCCGTTCCCCGCAGCCTGCGCAGATGAACGGAGCGTCACTATCGATCGGATCGGGCCTCAGCCCTTTACGGCGCCTACAGTCAGTCCCTTGACAAAATACTTCTGGAAGAACGGGTAGACCAACAAGATCGGCCCCATGCCGACGACGGCCATCGCCATCTGCAGCGATTCATTCGGCAGATTCCGCATCAGCTCCGGATTCTGCGCGGCCAGCTCCACGTTGTCCCGCAGATACTGGATATCGTTCAACACGCGGATCATCAAGTACTGCACCGGATACTTATCCTCGGAGCGAATGAACAGCAGCGCGTTGAACCAATCATTCCAATAGTTGATCGTGCTGAACAGCGCCATTGTCGCCAATACGGGCAGTGACAGCGGCAGGATGATGCGCAAGAAGATGAGCATTTCGCTTGCGCCGTCGATTCTCGCGGACTCGATCAGTGCCGGATGAATGGTCGACTGGAAGAAGGTCCGCATGATGATCACGTTGAACGGCACAATCAAGAGCGGCAGAATGAGCGCCATGTACGAGTCCAAGAGATCCAGCCCTTGCGTGTAGACGAGATATCTGCTGACGAGTCCGCCGTTGAACAGCATGGTGAAGAAGAGGAAGAACGTGAAGAAGTAGCGGTACGGATAATCCTGCCGAGAGATCGGATACGCGAACAGGGCCATCAAGACGACGCTGGCGATCGTACCGGCGACCGTCACGCCGATGCTTACGCCATAGGCGCGAACCAATGTCGCGGAGTCCTTGAACAAGCTCTCATAAGCGATGAAGGACCACTTATCCGGGAAGAAGCTGTAGCCTTGGCTGAGCAGGGAATCGTTATGGGTAAACGAGACGATGAACACCAGCACGACCGGCATCACGCACGCAATGGATAACAGGATGAAGCAAGCGTTCAGCAATAGATTCACTGGAGGCGATATCGTATTCTCCCTGCGGGCCAATGTTTTATTCATATCTATTTCACCTCAAGTCGCATACTGGTAGGGACGCTAGAACAAGGCTTGATCCTTGTCGATCTTGCGTACGGTCGCGTTCGTCAACAGGACGAGCAGGAAGCCGAGCACGGATTGGACCAAGGCCGCAGCGGATGACATGCCGATATCGTTCAGTTCCCTCAGCACGCGGTATACGTACGTGTCCACCGTGTCGGTGACGGGATACAACGCACCCGAATTAAGCGGTACCTGGTAGAAGAGGCCGAAGTCGGAGTTGAACACCTGCCCCATATTGAGAATCGTGATGATGATGATGATCGGCTTGATCGTCGGCAGCGTAATATGGTAGATCTGCCTCCACTTCGATGCGCCGTCGATGACCGCCG
>JAEZCJ010000090.1 GCA_023433615.1 Bacillota bacterium
AGCGGTCCGACCGTCGGCTCGAACTTGCCGCCTGAAGCTTCCGCATAGCGAAGCGCAGTTTCGACGACAAGGTAAGTCTGTTCGGATACTTGCACAGCTTCCTTGCCCGCCCGCTTATTGACAAGATCGAGCTCGCTGCCCTCCAACTGCCGATTCATCTGCCGGTCGATCGCATGCAGCCGCTCCTCAATCTCCGCAAAATGTGCGGACGTCATGCCAGCATCGTACACGCGTACACTGACAAGCGTATCGAAGATGAAGTAACTCTCCGATATCGGCAGCTCGCGTGATCCGCCGCTTGCGGCCGTGCCGTCGGACTCGCCTTGCCGACTGCAGCCGGCTAATACGGCAATCAGCAGGAACAGCAAAAACAGCCTCGTTCTATGCATAGACTACACCCCATTCTGACTTCCTGATCCAAGGTTATCAGATGGCATCGGCAGCGAATGTGAGATTCATCATAGTGGCGCCATGGGGGGCGGGGTCATAATGAAAGCATAACGAGGAAAGGGGGAGGCCGGCATGAAACGTGGCGATAGGTGGCTCGCGGCTCTCCTGATCATAATTGTAGCCGCGCTGGTTATTCCGAGACTGACGACGGGAGACGAGGAAGGCTCAGAAGGCCAACGATATGCGCAAATCACGGTTGGCGGAGAGCTGTACCGCACCGTTGCGTTAACAGGAGCTCCCGAGGAGACGATCCTGATCGAGACCGAACGGGGAACGAACCGGCTGGACATTCACGATGACGGCATCGAGATGCATGAAGCGGACTGCCCGGATCAGCTCTGCCTGTCGTTCGGCCATATAAGGAAGCGAGGCGATACGATCGTCTGCCTTCCGAACCGCGTCCTTGTCGAGATTATCGGCGGACCGGACGGAGGTGAGGTCGATGTTATCGTCTCCTGACCTCGATCCGCTGAAGAAGACGGTCATGCTCGCGATTTTTGCATCGCTGGCGGTCGTGTTGGGCATTCTGGAGTCGCTAATCCCGCTGGCCGTATCGATCCCGGGCGCAAAGCTGGGCTTCGGCAACATCATGGTGCTGACATGCCTCTATTACTTCACCGGCCGGGACGCGCTGTCGCTCATTGTCCTGAAGACGCTGCTGACGGCCTTCATCCTCGGTTCCTTCTCGACCTTCCTGTTCAGCTTCCTCGGTGCCATGTTCAGCTTCGCGGTCATGTTCGTCATGCTGCGGGTCGGCATGCAGGCGTTCAGCCTCATCGCGATCAGCGTTGCTGGCGGCATCGCCCATAATATCGGGCAGTTGGGCGGCGCTGCGCTGGTGCTGGGTACGACCAAGATTTTCTACTATCTGCCGTTCCTGCTGGGGGCCGGCATCGTGACGGGCTTGTTCGTCGGGCTGGCTGCGCGGCAGCTGATCGCTTCCCTGAATCGCGTCCCGTTGTTCGAAGGGCTGGAGAGTCGCTAGGCAGAGGCTGGTCGGCATTAAGGGGCACAGCCCCAGACGGAGGAGGGACGGCGATGGGGGAGCATCAATGCGAACGATCAGCGCCAGCCGTCAGGATGGACCGCGTGTCCTATGCGCGTCGTCTGCAGGAGAAACCGCTGCTGCAGCATATATCGCTTGCGATCGAGACCGGTGAATGGGTGTCCATCATCGGCCGCAACGGATGCGGCAAATCGACGTTAGCCAAGCTGCTGTCCGGGCTGCTGCCGCTAAGCGGCGGCTCGCTGAGCATCGGCGGAACGCTTGTAACGGCGGCGAACGGTTGGGCATTGCGCGAACAAGTCGGCATCGTGTTCGCGAATCCGGATAATCAATTCGTCGGGATGAGCGTGGCCGAGGATATCGCGTTCGGCATGGAGAACCGTTGTTGGAGCGAGCAGCGAATGCGGGAGCGGCTGTACGAGATCGCCGAGCGGCTGTCCGTCGTGCATCTGCTGGACCGCCATCCGGCTCAGCTCTCAGGCGGACAGAAGCAGCGCGTCGCCATCGCCGCGATTCTGGCGGTCGAGCCTTCGATCATCCTATTCGATGAAGCGACAGCCATGCTGGATGTTCCGTCCAAGCGTGAAGTGTTGAACCTGATGCGAGAGATGCGGGAGGGCGGGCGTCATACGCTGATCGCGATTACGCACGAGACCGACGAGATGCTGGCGTCCGACCGCCTGATCGCGCTAGCGGACGGGACGGTCTCGGCTGCGGGAGCACCGGAATTGCTGCTCCGGGACGAGGCCCTTCTCGATGTCTGCGGCATAGAGATGCCTTATTACATGAGACTAAGCCGAGCGCTCCGCGAGAAGGGCTGCGATATCGGCGATCATCTGACGGAGAGATCCTTCATGGAGGCGCTGCGGCTATGGCAATCCGATTCGAGAACGTCACCTATCGTTACCGGGCAAGCGGGCTAAACGGCAGCGCGGCAGGGTTGTTCGATGTCCATCTGCAGTTCGCGGAGGGCCGGTTCACGGCAATCCTCGGCGCGCCGGGCTCGGGCAAGTCGACGTTGCTGCAGCATTGCAACGGATTGCTCCTGCCCGAGGACGGACGCGTCGAGGTGTACGATTGCGAGCTTACCCCGGCGCGTCCCGATCCGAAGCTGGTTCAGCGGCTGCGCAGACGCGTCGGCCTGGTGCTTCAGTATCCCGAGGAGCAGCTGTTCGAGGATACGCTGGCGAAGGATCTGGCATTCGGCCCGATGAACTTCGGCGCGACCGAGGAAGAAGCGCTCGCCGCGGCACGCGAAGCGCTCGTGCAGGCGGGGCTGGACGAATCGTTCATGGACCGCAATCCGTTCGGCCTGAGCGGCGGGCAGCAGCGCAAAGCCGCCATAGCCGCGGTCCTGGCGGCGAAACCCGATCTGCTCGTCCTGGACGAACCGACCGCTTCGCTCGATCAGAGCAGCCGCAAGGAGCTGCTGAGCATGCTGGCCGGACTGTGCAGGGAGCAAGGCCGGACCGTCGTCGTCGTCACGCATCGGCTGGAGGAGATTCTCCCTTATGCGGATGAATTGGCCGTCATGCAGAACGGCCGCATCGCGTATCATGGCGAGCTTCAGGCGGCGCTGCTCCATCACGCCGAGCAGTTGGAGGAAGCGGGCATCGAGCTGCCGCCCTCCGTGCGGCTGCTGCGTCAGGCAAGCGTAACGCTCGGCATGCCGATGCCGGACCGTCTTCCGGATGTTAGCGAGCTTGCCGAATCGATCATGTCCGCCCTTGCGAACAACCGCGATGTGTAGGAGAGAAGGAGGAGTGCCGCATGCGCGAGCGAATGCTGCTGGGCCGCTACTTCGAAGCTGATTCTTGGATCCACCGTCTCGACCCGCGTGCGAAGACCGCTGCCATGGCATTCTATATGCTGGCCGTGTTCCTGATCGACTCTTACGTCGAAGTGCTCGCGGTGCTGCTCTTCTCGATCCTGCTGATGAAGGCGACGACAATTCCGCTGCTGCGCTTCCTGCAAGCCATGCGGCCGCTGCTCTTCATCCTGCTCTTCATCTTCCTCTTCCATGCTCTGTTCGATGCGAGCGGTTCGCGAATCGTCGCGGCCGGACCGGTGAATCTGTATGCAGGCGGAATCGCGAAAGGCATGATGTCTGCTTCCCGCATGATGCTGTTCGTCACCTTCACCGCCTTGCTGACCTTCACGACGAAGCCGGATCGGCTGGCGCAGGGACTCGGCAGTCTCATGCAGCCGCTCCGCTTGGTGCGCGTCTCGCCGGAGCGCTTGTCGCTCATGATCGGCATTGCGCTTCGCTTCATCCCGACCGTCTTCGAGGAAGCAGAACGGATCTGGAAGGCACAGGCATCGAGAGGGATGGACTTTCGCTCGCAGCCGCTGATGAGGAAGGCGCGTCTGGCAATCGCGCTGCTCGTGCCGGTGACGGCTGGCGCGTGCCGCAGGGCGTCGGATCTGGCAGATTCGATGGCAGCCAGGGGCTATCGGCTAGGGCAGCCGAGAACGGCCTTCCAGCCGCTCGCGTGGGCGCGTGCCGACACGTGGTTCCTAATCTTGTTCGCGGTGCTGGCTGCGGCAACCCTTATTATGCGGTGAACGATTATAGGGAGGGATTGATCATGAAGCATCAATGGCGAAGAAGATGGAACGGGTTCTGGCAGCTGGCCGATCCGAAAATATGGATCGCATCCACGATCCCGATGCTGGTAGCCGGAGCGCTGGCATTCGCGCACACCGGATCGATCCCGCTCGGTTGGTTCGCCCTGGCACTCTTCGGCATCTACTTGATCGAGATCGGCAAGAATGCGGTGAACGAATTCATCGATTACCTGACAGGCGTCGATCCTGCGGTAACGCCGGATAATCGCACGCCTTTCAGCGGAGGGAAGAAGACGGTCGTCGACGGTAAGCTTACGCTGCTCGAGACTGCCGTCATTGCGCTCTTGACGCTGGTTGCAGCATTCGTAGTCGGCGTGCTGATCGCCGTCTTGAAGGAGCCGGCCGTATTCTGGATCGGCATGACGGGAGGCGTGCTGGCGGTATTCTACAGCCTGCCGCCGTTCAAGCTGAACTATAACGGCCTGGGCGAGATCGCGGTCGGCTTGACGTTCGGTCCGCTTATCGTATCCGGCATGTACGTCTTGCTGACCGGCCAATTGGATTGGAAAATCGTCGTCGTGGGGCTGCCGCTCGCATTTCTCATTACGAATGTGCTGTGGATCAATCAGTATCCGGACTACGAGGCCGACCTGATGGGGGGCAAGCGCAATTGGGTCGTTCGCATCGGCAGGCCGAAAGGGCTCAAGGTGTATGCATGGCTGTACGTCGGCGCCTACGCGAGCCTGGTGCTGCTGGCGGTGCTCGAGCGAAATCCCGTCTGGCTGGCCGGCCTGCTCAGCCTGCCGCTCGCCGTGCAGTCGATCCGCATCGCGAAGCGCCACCTCGGAGACACGGCACGCTTCATCGCGGCCAATGCACGTACCGTACAGATCTACCAGCTCATCGGCCTCGCCATGGTGGCTGCTGCGCTATTCGCGAATTAGCGGGGGATGCGGAACGGCGCCGGCAGATGCAGCTGAGTCCGTGAGCAACTGCTGCCATTGCTGGCTGAAAGGCTCGATCGCTTGCAGCGTGAACACATGCTGCTCGACCTGTTCCAGAATCGAAGCCGTTTCCGTTAGCTGCCGCTGCAGCTCGCGGAACAGCTCGTCTTGCATGGCTGCCTCCGTCTGTTCCATCTGCTGCAAGCTGACATCCAGAGGCTGGGATTCGGCTTCAACCGATGTGTCCTCGAGATCGATGATGCTTGTCTCGTTTACCGGAGATTGCCTGTCCGGCACCCGTGCCGGGGCGAATTCTTCGCCGAATTCGGTCAACGCCAATCGATCGCGTCCCATTGTCGTATTATGCATCTCCGTCCCCGGCGGACGGGCTGCCAATTCCCGGTCTTCGCGCACGAATCCCCGCCAGATCATCGCGATCACGCCTATGGCAATGAGAATAGTCAGAGCAATCATCATGAAGTTCATCGTCCCTTTCAGCATGTGGAATAGGAGGGTAAAGCAAGGGAAGGAAGCCTTTCCCTTGCTTCTTGGGCATTATTGGATGGAACTTCCCGGATTTCCGATGCTTCCGTTGCTTCCGGTCTGAACGGCATGGTTCATCTGGTTCATCTGCTGCGCGGTGTGCTGCAGATTCTGCTGCTGCATGCTGCTCATCTGCTGAATGGCTTGTTGGCTAAGCTGGGAGGCTTGCTGCTGCGATTGCTGGACGAGCTGCTGCATCTGGTTCAGCATCTGGAACGATTGGACGCTCTGTCCTGCCTGCATCAACGTCTGCGCGGCTTGTTGTATCATCTGCTGCAGCTGCGTGAGCGTCTGCTTCTGTTGGTGCTGAATTTGCGTGCTGAAGCTGTTCATCTGGCTGACGAGCTGTCCGAGCTGCTGATTGCTCTGCGGCATCGTCATGCCGGATGTCATGCTGCTCGTGCTCGTCGATTGGACCTTCGCCAGCATGTGACGCATCTGCTCCAGCTGCTCTTCGAGCGGCGACAATTCACTCGCGATTTCCATCTTGACCGAGTCCGCGATTTCGTCCGCGATGATGGATTTTTCCACGGCATTGACGCCTTTTTTCACATTGTTAGACATAAGTGAGCCTCCCGGTGATGTAGTTGGCGAATGAAGCGCCGAGAGGTATTGTCGTCAGGCACACCTCGGAATATCCTCTTCCAGAACAGGCAAAAAAAGCAGCCGATCGCACGGCTGCTTCTTCATTGCCGGAATGCTATTCATTCATCATGTACAACGTAACCGGGCTGCAGATCCACCTCTGCGAAGCCTGCCATGCGCCGCGCTTGATAGGCAATCGTACGGCTGCTGCCGATCAGGATCATATTCTGCATATCGGCCGCTCCGTGGCCGGGAAGCGCGAACGCGCGGGTGCAGTCGAATACGGTGCCGAGCGTCGCGTGAATCGCGCACGCAAGCGGATCGTGCTTGCCTCTGCCGAACAGATTCATGATGATCGCGCCGCTGCCTCCAAGCTTGGCGGCTGCCAGGCGGAAGAAAGATTGCGAGCAAAGCTGCCGCGGGACGCCCCTATCGGTAAAAGCATCCACGATGACATAGTCATACCGCTCATCGGGCTCCGTTGCCAGAAGTTCACGGCCGTCCCCGATGCAGATCAGCTCTTGGCTGCAGCCGAAGTAGCGTCTGCTGAGCGCCGCTACCGACTCGTCGAGCTCGGCTGTCTTGAACCGTCTATCGGCGAACCGGCCGGCGATCGTCCCTATTCCATGCCCGATCAGGAACGCGTCTTGGAAAGCGGGATTGTTCGCCTCTAACAGATGGATGATCGCCCGCGGATATTCGAGCAGAATCCGTGCAGGGTCGTTCAGGTCCATTGCGCCTTGCACTGCTCCGTCGGCGAATTCCAGCACGCGGAATCGTCCGCGCTCGCCGTATAGCTCGTCGGTGTCGTACACGGTCATGTTATGCGCATCGGTAGAAGCGGAGTATATTACTTGCAAGACGCAACGCTCCTTCTGCAGCGGGATATCTGGCGGCTGCCCGATTAGCGCTTCACGATCGGGATCCATACCTCGCAGCGGTAATCTTCGGCATTCGGATCTTCCGCCGGGTAGACCTCTAGCTCAGGCGTGCCGGCATGCTCATATCCGGTGGAGGGGAACCATTCCGAGAAGATGCGCGAGAATACGTTCTGAATCGCGCCGGGCATCGGACCGACGGAAGTGAAGATTGCCCATGTGGAGGCTGGAATGACGCTTGCTGTGAGCCCCTCCGGTGCAACGGGGGCAGAATCGTTCACCTGGACGCCGATCATATAGTCGAATTGATCCGAACCGGGCGCCATCCCCATGCAGATGCCGTAGACGAGGTCTCCCTCGCGGATCGCTACCAGCTTCTCTTCCGTGCCGTCTTGCTGGCATTGCTGCCAAAATTGCGGGATATCGCGCAGATTCTGCCCCTCCGCGCAAGTCGTTGCCAGCACCTTGCCAACCGTCGTGAACGCTTCCTTGTCTTCGATCCGATACTCCATGTCCTTGTCTCCCTTCAGTGATAGATGGAAGGAGATGCGTGGCGTCGCCCTGAGGCTGACGCCGGGACCGCGTGCCTCGGACGGCGAGACGCCGTGGATGCGGCGGAACGCCTTGGCGAACGATTCCGGCGAATCGTAGCCGTACTTGAGCGCGACATCCAGCACCTTCGCCTCCGACATCGCCAGCTCTTGGGCTGCCAGCGTGATTCGCCGCTTGCGCACATATTCCGCTGTCGTCATGCCGGTCAGCATATGGAACATCCGTTGAAAATGAAACGGCGACGAATAGGCGGCTGCGGCGATCGCCTCGATGTCGAGCGGCTCCGTAATGCGCAGCTCAATCAAGTCTAGTGCGGCATTCATCCGATTGAACCAATCCATCCTGCATCTCCTTTCACTACCGCAATGCTATCATGAAGCTATTCCATCATCCTGTCTTTGCGTGCTTAAACAGAACAGGCGATAAATCGTACGGATCGAATCTGCTATATGTTATATAATGGACGAACGGGTGAGCAGATGGCAAGAGAACTTAGTCGCTTTATCGGAGCGTCGACCATCCAGTCCCAAATCGAACTCTGCTATGCAGTTGAGCCTGATCGGCTCCTGCATGGCAGGGTTTTTGCCGTACATGAATTACCTTCGGGTAAGGCATACTGTACGGCAGGGATTGTCTGGCTATTACGATAGGTTTGAGGTGACTGCGTGAACAAGCATGCGTGGAAGAATAGCGTATTTATCGTGTCAGCTCTTATCATCGTGATCTTGGTCATCCTTGGAGCGCTAATGCCCGAGGCATTCGGGGATGTTGCCGGTCGAATATTCGAATTGACGACGAGGCTGTTCGGGTGGTTCTATCTGCTTGCCGTATTGATGATCATCTTATTCTTGGCGGGGCTTGCGATTAGCAAATACGGTACGATCCGCTTGGGCGGGGAGGACGAGCGGCCGGAATTCTCCTTCTTCTCTTGGATCGGCATGCTGTTCTCTGCAGGCTTCGGAGCGGGATTGGTCTTCTGGGGCGTAGCAGAGCCTGCGAGCCACTTCTTCTCCACGCCGTTCTGGGAACGGAGCCGCTGACGGAGGAAGCCGCGCGTATCGCGATGGGATATTCATTTTTCCACTGGGGCGTCAGCCAATGGGCGATCTTCGCGCTAGCGGGTCTAGCCATCGGTTTCATGCAGTTCCGCAAAAATAAGGATGGGCGCGTCTCGACTGCGCTAAAGCCGGTATTGGGCGATCGTCCAACGGTGCGAAGCGTGATCGATAATCTTGCGGTCGTTGCGACAGTCATGGGCATAGCGACTTCGATCGGGCTGGGCGTCATGCAGATGAGCGGCGGCTTGGATGCCGTATTCCGTACGGGACAATCATTCGCTGTGCAGACGATATTGATTGCGGCGATCTTCATCTTGTATATGCTGTCTGCCACAACCGGATTGGATAAGGGAATCAAGTATCTAAGTACCTTGAACTTGGCGCTTGCGCTGGTGCTGCTGCTATTCATTCTCTTCGTTGGTCCGACTGTGTTCATTATGGAGAGCTTCACGCTGGCGCTCGGCGATTACGTGACGA
The DNA here is from genome assembly GCA_023433615.1 of Bacillota bacterium. Taxonomy (GTDB): domain Bacteria; phylum Bacillota; class Bacilli; order Paenibacillales; family Paenibacillaceae; genus Paenibacillus_I. The sequence continues at coordinate 9,062 of JAEZCJ010000090.1, forward strand.
ACTTCGTGCAATACAGCCTGCGCTTGCAGCCCTATGTCGGCGGCACGTGGATCAGGGACTGGACGATCTTCTATTGGGCTTGGGCGATCGCATGGTCCCCGTTCGTCGGAGGGTTCGTCGCAAGGGTGTCGAGAGGAAGGACGATCCGCGAATTCATTCTCGCCGTGATGATCATTCCGCCGGCTATTGCCTGCTTGTGGATTGCGGCTTTTGGCGGAACGGCATTATGGAAGGATCTGAATGAAGGGGCTGGCATTGCTGCTGCAGTGGACGCCGATTTAACATCGGCACTGTTTGTCTTGTATGAGCACATGCCATTCACGAATATTCTGTCTGTCGGCTCCATTTTGTTGATCTTGGACTTTCCTCGTCACCTCGGCGGATTCTGCCACATTCATTCTGGCCAGCATGACCTCATACGGCAGCATGGATCCGCCGAAGTACGCCAAATACGTCTGGGGGGTGCTGATGTCGGCCATTGCGGGCGTTCTGCTCTATGCAGGCGGGCTGGAGGCCTTGCAGACCGCATCGCTGATTGCTGCTCTTCCATTTACGCTGGTGCTGCTGCTGTTGGTTGCCGCCATCGTGAAGCTTCTTCGGCATGAGCCGCTGCCCATTCGCAAGGCAGACCTAAGACGCTTCCGCCGCTTAGAGGAAGCGTCCAGCAGACAGGACAGGGGGAAGGAGAGAGGCAAATGACGCGGCGCGATCGCGGCAATGGCTGCTACGGCCGAGGCGTGTCCGTGCCTTCGAGTCGGGGATAAGCGCGTTCGACGATCTGCCGGATATCGGCAAGACTGCTGCCCTTGGCCCGCTCGTCGAGGTAGGTATCGGTGATGTCCAAGCACATTCGGCAATTCTCCGCATGAGCCGTCGGGACGATGTCGCCAAGCTCGGATTCGCCGAAATAACAGTTCCAGTTGCTGCGATGCCCGGCGTCCTGACAGCCGCAGAAGCAGGGGAGACGAGACAGCGCCTCGCGATGAAGAACGGCGGCGCTATAGAGGGCGGCAGTAGCCGACGATGGCGTCCACACGCCGTCTGGATCGTCTGCGCCGGCTGTTGCATGATGCGCATGCGGTTCGCCGCCGGCATGCTGCTCATGCAGCGCGGCTGCATCGATGATCGTGCCTTGATGCGAAGCGGTGACGACGCGCAGTTGCTGCACGCCGTAGCTCGCAAGCGTGTGCGCGATCAGCGACTCGAGCTGCGAGCCTGTCTCCGTGCCGACCCATTCATCGTAACGGTCGGAGAGCTCGACCACCGTTACGTTGCCGTCGGCCCGAAGCTGCACGAAAGCGACCCCGTCCGGGATCGGATTGACGAGCGAGTCCGGCAAGCTGCTGCCTCGCAGGCCGAACAGCTGCCGCATGGCTGCAACCTTCGGGAATTGTACGCGGGTCGCGACGGGAAGGTATTGCGTGACAGGCACATATCCGCCGGCGGCATTCATGAGATAGACCGTCGATGCTTGGCTGCGATCGGGCGCTTCTGCTTGCTGCACGGCATCGGATGCGACGGGGGCTGACGGAGCTGCCGCGAGCGCGGCCAGCTTATGTTTAATCGCGGCTGCATCCACTTCCTGCTCAAGTCTGCCGAGCTCTTGTCCTTGTTCATTCAAGAACAGCACCGTGGGGTGCTTCACGACGGCATAGCGATTCACGGTATCGCTGTCCTCCAGGATGCTATAGCGGTCATAGCCGTACTGCGTGAATTCGGCCTCCAAGCGATTGAGCTCGTTCAAGGTCTTGCTGCAGCTGCCGCAGCCCTCCAGGGTGAATGCCGCAATGCGGGATACCTCTCGGCTCCCTCCGTCTTGCTCCGCAGAGCTCCCGCTATCCAGCATATAGAAAGTCAGCAGCAAAGCAATCGCGGTTGCGATTGCGGCAATACTTCCGTATCCCAGCTTCCGATTGCGCTTCCGATTCATATGCCGCATCCTCTCAAGCGAAATATTCGGCCAATAGGGCAAGACTCGGCTGCGCCGGATGATCTGCGAGGCGATCCGCGATCCGCTCCGCCTGCCGGACGTAGGCTTGACTCAGCTCTTCTGCGCGGGGTAATGCATCGCTAGCGGCGATCGCTGCAATGACCGCATCGAATTCGTCCGTCGAAGCGTCGGCATGCAAGCCGCGAATCCGCTCGTTCAGCGCGGGATCCTCCATCGCGTACAGCACGGGCAGGGTTACGATGCCGTTCCGCAGATCGGCGCCGACCGGCTTGCCGATTGTGCCGGCTTGCTGCGTGAAGTCGAGCAGGTCATCCCGAATCTGAAAAGCCATGCCGATGGCCTCGCCGAAATCATGCAGCGCAAAGCCGATCTCGCGCGGAGCGCCGGCGGCATCGGCTCCCGCCTTGAGGCATTGCGCCATCAGCAATGCCGTCTTGCTGCGCGTCTTGTCCAAGTATTGCTCCAACGTCATATCGAGGTCGAAGCGGTGATGCAGCTGGCTGTATTCCCCGCGGCACAGCTCGGTTACCATCGCCGCCAGCTCGGCGCAGCGGCAGGCATGCTCGGCGGAATCTTCCGTATCCTCCGGGGAATCGCCGCTCGCGCTCGGGACAGCCCATTCTACCGCTCGAACCATCATATAGTTCGCGATAAGGATCGCCGTGCGAACATCGGTCGTCTTATGAACCGTCGGAACGCCTCGCCGCCGGTCTGCGCCGTCGATGATGTCGTCATGAACCAATGAGGCCATATGCAGGTATTCGAGCATGGCTGCCGTTCGCATGACGCGGTCGCTGCGCCGAGGCGTCCCCGGCTCGCCGAAACGGCTGCCGACGAGGACCATCATCGGGCGAAGCCTTTTGCCACCGGCGCGAATGAGGTTCGTAACGCTGTCGAAGACGACGGACGGCCTCGGCAGATCGGCGTCGGATAGAATGACGTTCAGAAGGGCGTCGTCGATGGAGCCGAGGTCGATATGAAGCCGATCATGCAGCTTGCTGCTCATGATGTCATCGCCTCCTGATCGGCACGATCCAGATACTGGCGGAAGGCTGCATACACCTCGCGCATGGCGCGTCTCGCCGGACGTCCCATGAGCAGCGACAGCTGGAGCTTCTTATAGACGGGAGCCAGATGGCTCAGCAGGTCCAATTCCTTATGCTGCGACAGCAGCTTATAGTAAGCGCCCATGAGGTAGTCGCCATCCAGAATGCCGCGCGTCAGCGTGTCATTGCGTCCATCCTGCGCGTCCTGGTGCCTGAGCACGGCTTGCTGCAGGAGCAGATAGCCGCCGAGAATCGTCAGCTTGCGATGTCTATGAAGGCCGGTCTTCTCGACGACGGCCGCCAGCCGTTCCAATAGGTGAACATCGTCAGCCAGCCGAATGGCGGTGTCGGAATCGATCTGCTGCCGCAGCATGCTAAGCGTATCTTGGATGAGTCTGCGATCCATCATGGTGGGCTCACTACCTTCCTATAGTAAAATCAGGCGCAACGGGGGTACGCCCGTTGCGCCTGACAGGCGATTAATCCGCGTAGAGATACCAGCGCTTCACGATCGGAATCTTCTTCCAGATCTGCTTCAAGCGAGGCATGACATAGTAGTCCAGCCCGAATGTGCTGCCCGATCCGCCGATGAGCGCGATGCCTGCACCCAAGTACCAGAGCATATCCTGCGGTGCCATGCCTGATACCCATACCATGGCGCCCATCGCGACGGTCGCGACGGCTGCCGGAGCAGAGAACAGGCCCAGGATGAGCAATGCTCCGAAGAGGAGCTCCGCGAGCACCATCGAAGTCTGGAACACGTAAGCGAGCGCGTTGAAGCTGCCGTCCGCGCCGTAGAACATGAGGTCCATCGACCAGTCGACCATGCTCTTCATGAAGTCCGGCACCGGCAAGGCCTTCACGGCTTCTGCGGTGTAAGCCGATGCTGCCGCCACTGCGTCTGCCGCTGCTCCGGCTGCCTCGCCCGCGCCTTCCGCCGCTACGGATGCGCCGGTCGTGCCGTCTGCGGCTTTAGCAGGAATGAGGAAGATGTGACCGGGATCGTCGAGGATTTTGCCCATCTTATCCCAGCCTTGCTTGAACCACATCCAGCCTGCGAAGATGCGGAGCGGGACGAGCCAGAAGTTCGGCGACCGCTTGGCGAGATGTCCGCCGAGGAAGCTGCGGTTGTTCTTCACGTGGAAGAATTCATGCAAGAGATAGGAGTAGACCTTGTTGAAGCCGCACACTTGGAACAGGTAGACCATGTTGATGAGATGCTTCACGGCCATGGCCGGCAGGCCGCTCATCTTGAACATCTTGCCCGGGACGCCGACGTTGGCGACGCCGTACCGGCTGCCGATGCAGACCATCGTGCCGTGGAACGTCGGCTTGTACGCCTTCTTCGGCTTATTGCGAATATCCGCCGCGATGTTGTGGGCGATGACCGGCGCGGCCAATTCGGCGTTCTCGACCATCTGCGGCACGGGATTCGACTGGCCTTCCGGAATGTAGAAAATGTTATCGCCGACGACATACACTTCATTGTGCGAAGGGACCTGAAGCTTGTCGTTCGTCAGGATCCGCTTGCGGCCCTTCTGCTCGACATCGACGCTGCCCGCGATCTCGGAGCCTTCCACGCCGGCCGTCCATACGACGGTGCGGGAGAGGATTTCTTGCTCGCCGAGCTGTACGCCGTTCTCGCTTACGCCCGTTATTTTCGAGCCGGTAATGATGTTGACGTTCAACTTCTTCAGCCGCTTCTCGGCCTTGCGGATCAGAGGCTCCGGCAGGATCGGCAGAATCTTGTCGACCATGTCGACGACATGGAGCTTCACCTCGGACGGATCGACGACGAATTCCTTGCACAGCTCCTGCGTGAACTCTGCAAGCTCGCCGATCATCTCGACGCCGGTGAAGCCGGCGCCGACGACGACGAAGGTGAGCATCTCCTGGCGAGCCTGCTTGTTGCGTTCCAAGACCGCCTGGCGGAACATGCCGAGAATCTGTTCTTTCAGCTTCACGGCATCCTCGTAGGACCAGAGGCTGAACGCGTGCCGATCGGCGCCGGGTATACCGAAGAAGGTGGGCTTGCTGCCTGTGCCGATGACCAGATAATCGTAGGCGTAGGACGCTTTCTCCGAGAGGAGCTTACGCGCCTCGAAGTCGATCTTCTGAATGTCGTCGAGCACGACGTCCACGTTCTTGAAGCCGAGGAATACCTTCTTGAGGTCGACCCGGATCGAGTCTTCCTCGACCCGGTTCGCCGCTACCTCGTGAAGCTCGGTCAACAGAGTATGATAAGGCTTGCGGTCGATCAGCGTTATTCGCACGTCATGCTGCTTGCGGAGCTGCTTGCCAAGCTTCTTCGCCGTGAGCACGCCGCCGTAGCCGCCGCCTAGTACTAAGATGTTCTTCATGCGAATGCACCTCGCGATTGTTGGAATGGTGTAGGGAGGACGCTAGCTTACTTCGCTTGAGCCAGCGCTTGCCCAGCCAGTTCGACGAAGCCGTTGACATGGATCGATACGCCGCTGATGGCGTCCGTCTTGCCGTCTTCCGCGTTGAACGGAATGGCAGCCGGATCTTGCTTCTCCAGCAGGAATTGCTCAGCCTTCGCGGCTTGCTCATGCCACTCGGCCTGCGCGCCGCCATTGGCCTTCATGCCGTATTCGCCGTCCTTGGAGCGCGTGACCTTGTCGGTGCCGCCGTCCTTATGGACGCCGTTCCAGGAAGCGGCCACGATGTTGCCGTTCATGACGGTGACGTGGACGGTTTCCTTCCAGCCGGACTTCGCATCGAATTCGGCTGCTTCCGAGTGGTAGCTCCCGTCTTTGTACGGACCAGCCTCTACAGGGCCTGCCGCCAGCGCTTCGTTGACGAGCGCTACGAATTCGCCTGCGCCGATCGATACGCCGGAGACCGCGTCGGTCTTGCCTTCCGCATCCAGCGTAATGGCGTCGGTCGCTTGCTGCTCGAGCAGGAACTGCTCCAGCTTGGCTGCTTGCTCATGCCATTCGGCTTGCGCGTTGCCCTTGGCTTTCATGCCGTATTTGCCTTCCTCGGAGAGCGTCTTCTTGTCGAGCCCGCCATCCTTATGCAGGGCATTCCAGTTCACGCCCGTAATGGCGCCGCCCTCGACTTTGAGCGCGAGAATTTCTTTGTAGCCGGATTTCTCGGCGTAGTCGCCTTCTGCGTAGTACACGCCGTCTGCCCATTTGGCTTCGTCTGCCGGTTCTTCGGCCGGCGCGTCGGTGCCGGCACTGTTGCTGCTTGCGGCAGGCGTCTCGACTGCCGGCGCGTTGGCAGCGGGTTCATTGTCTTTACTGCCGCCTCCGCATGCAGTCATCAGACCGAGCAGCAGGGTCAACGACAAGAGAATGGAAGCTGTTTTTTTCATAAGAAAGATCCTCCCCGGGACATTGTGTGCTGGCGTCATCGTGAATTTGTGAATCCATTCACAATAGCGTCGTTGCCTCATTCTAGCATGGAACATGGCGGGCTTCCGGTGATAAAAATCACGAAATTTGGCGTATTTTTGCATGGAAGGGTGATTGCCGGCTCGATTCGTGGCGGTGACGCGTATGGAGGTGAATGTAGAAAACTACCGCTATTTTCCCTAGAATCGCGAAAACCGGTTGCTTAGCTGTATTTCCTACCACTAATTTCGGGGGAATCTCGAAAACTGTCGTGTTTCGTTGGAATAGTGGCATTATTTTGCACTAATTCTGTCATGGGGCTAACGGGCCAATAAATAGTTGTAGGATTTCCCACTTTTCGTCCTGGGAGAGGGGGGATGACAATTATGGGTGAACTCCATCTTGGAGAACGCCAGAACACCATTGCTTAACCGCAACTCCAGCAGCCCCGGCCGTTCAGCTGCGTCTGCATCTCGGCGGCGCCATAGCGGTACATTTGCGACAGCATAGTAGCGGTACCACTGCAGCACCACGGCGGTCACCTTGGCAGCATTATAGTCGGCAGTAGCCCAGTACCTCTACATCGGCCCCCGCCGCTCAGGAGCTCCAGCACTTCGAGCACTTATGCTGCTCAGGAGTGCCGACAGCTCGAGCCCCCGCCGCTCAGGAGCTCCAGCACTTCGAGCACTTATGCTGCTCAGGAGCTCCAACACCTCGAGCCCCCGCCGCACTGCAGCTTCGGTACCAAAGCGCTTCTAGCACCGTCAGCCACTCATTGTGCGTTCGCGATTCCCGTGCCTCATTCAGACGATGCCGCGGATCTCGTCAAGGGACGAGATTCCCTCGCTGTCCATAAGCGCGGCAAGCTGGTCGGCTAAGACCGCTCCCGCCCGAAGGTTCATGAAGTTCGCCGTGCCGACCTGCACCGCGGAGGCGCCTGCCATGATGAACTCGAGAATGTCCTCGGCGGCAGCGATGCCGCCCATTCCGACTATCGGAAGCTGCACGGCCTTAGCGGCCTGATGGACGAGCCGCAGCGCGATCGGCTTGATGGCGGGACCGGACAGGCCGGCGTACAGGTTATCGAACACGCTGCGGCGACGCCGGATATCGATCTTCATGGCCGGGATCGTATTGATCAGCGAGATGGCGTCCGCGCCTTCCGCCTCGCACATGCGTGCCATCTCCGCAATGTCGCGCGCAATCGGCGAAAGCTTGACCGCAAGCGGCATTCCGGCCGCTGCCCGGCGCACGGCTCGCACGATGTCCCGGGCAATGTCGGTATCCACGCCGAATTGGATGCCGCCGGCACGAACATTCGGGCAGCTGATGTTCAGCTCGAGCATGTCGATTCCGCGCCTTCCCTCGCGGGTCCGCCGCCGGGACGCGTCGATCAAACGCTCGGCGCCCTCCGCGTAATCCTGGAGGCAGCTTCCCCCAAGATTGACGATTGCAGCCGTATCCCACGCGGTCATCGTATCGAGCTCGCTTGCCAGGAAAGCATCGACGCCGGGATTCTCCAAGCCGACGCTGTTCAATAATCCGGAAGGCGTCTCCCAGATGCGCGTCCCCTTATTGCCCGTTCGCGGGTGCAGCGTGAGCCCCTTCGACACGATGCCGCCGAGCTTATTCAGATCGTAATAAGCGGCGTACTCCTTGCCGAAGCCAAAGGTGCCGGAAGCCATCATGATCGGATTGCGCATCCGGACGCCGGCCAGGTTACAAGCAATCGAGGGCATCCCAGTCCACCTCCTTCGCTTCGAACACGGGGCCGTCCTTGCAGGCTTGCCGGTTCGCGCCGCCTGAAGGTGCGGGCAACGAACAGGCATAGCAAGCGCCGATGCCGCAAGCCATGCGGCGCTCGATCGAGACGAACAGCCGCGCAGGCGAATTCGCCAGCCGATCGCGCAGCGCGCGGAGCATCGGTGCCGGCCCGCATGCCAGCACCGCATCGTACGCTTCCGGGTCGATGCGATCGACGATCGTGCCGCCGATGGTGACGACGCAGCGTGCGGCCAGTGACTCGAAGCTGTCGACGCACATCGGCTGCGCCGAGAAGCCGAGGTAAGCGTGGGCACCCGGCAGCTGCCTTGCTGCATACAGCAACGGCGCGATGCCCATGCCGCCGCCTGCCAGCGCGATGCGCCCCTTGATCTTCGGGAATCCGTTGCCGAACGGACCGTCAAGGTGCAGCTCATCGCCTGGCCGAAGCGATGCAAGCAGCCGCGTACCTTCGCCGTGTACCCGATAGAGATAAGCAACACGGCCGTCCTCGATGTCATGGATACTGATCGGCCTGGGCAATACCGGGTAATCCCGCCATGCGCGGAGCATGTAGAATTGTCCCATTCGTCCTATGTCTTCTCCGCTGTGCAGCTTTGCGGTCAATCTGTAGACATTCTCCGCGACTCGGCAATTCGTAAGGACTTGAGCCATTGATTTTCCCCTCCATTCCGCGATCCGCAATCTGCGCTAATCTCGCCATAAGATAGCACAGCCGAATCGATCGTCCTGTGACTATTATCATTTAGCAGGGAGCGCAGCCTTGATAAGCTTGCGGTATCAGTAGAAGAGACAGAAACGAACGATGGAGGAGTGGAGACGATGAGAACACTAGTGATTGTGGTGCATCCGGAGCTTGCCGGGAAGTCGCGCATTCATCGCAGATTGACGGAGGAGCTGAAGCGGCAAGGCGAGGTTACGGTGCGCGATCTATACGCCGCTTATCCGGATGAGAGGATCGACGTCGAGCGGGAGCAAGAGCTGGTGATGGCGCATGACCGCCTCGTGCTGCAGTTCCCGTTCTGGTGGTACAGCGCGCCTCATCTGCTGAAAAAATGGATGGACGAAGTGCTCACGTTCGGCTGGGCTTACGGACCGGACGGCGATAAGCTGCATGGCAAAGAGCTAGGGCTGGCGATCTCGACAGGGAGCGCTGCGGAGGCCTACGGACCTGATGGTTACAATGGATACAGCATGGCGGAGATGACGCGCCCGTACGAGGTGGGCAGCAATCTGATCGGGATGCGGTTCATGCCGATGTTCGTCATACACGGCGCAATGACGATCGGCGACGAGGAGCTAGACCGCATGGCCGCGACGTATGCGCAATACGTGATCGAGCCGATCTCGAATGCCGTTCGGCAGGATGACCCGCTGGAGGTTCTGCAGAACAATTAAGGAGCTGATTCCGATGACGTATGATGCCATTCGATTGGATTCCATAGAGGATGCGCTGCTTGATCTGAAGCAAGGCAAAGTCATAATCGTAGTGGATGACGAGGATCGGGAGAACGAAGGGGATTTCGTCGCGCTGGCGGAGCTTGCGACGCCGGAGACGATCAACTTCATGATTGGGGAGGGACGCGGGTTGGTCTGCGCGCCGATCGGACAGGATCGGGCAGAGGCGCTGGGGCTTCGCCAGATGGCGCATCATAACAGCGATGCGCATGGCACGGCATTCACCGTATCGGTCGATCATCGCAGCACGACGACCGGGATCTCTGCCGGTGACCGTTCCAGGACGGTCATGGCGCTGTGCGATCCGGCGGCGAAGGCAGAGCAATTCCGCCGTCCGGGGCATATTTTCCCGCTAACGGCTAAGCCAGGCGGCGTGCTGGAGCGTCCCGGCCATACCGAAGCGGCCGTCGATCTTGCGAAGCTGTGCGGCGCGGTGCCTGCCGGCGTGATCTGCGAGATTATCAACCGGGACGGCACGATGGCACGCTTGCCGCAGCTGGCCGCGATTGCGCAGGTGCACGGCCTGAAGTTGATCAGCATTCGGGATCTGATCCGTTATCGGAAGCGCCATGACAAGCTCGTGAAGCGAGAAGCGGTCATCAAGCTGCCGACGGATTACGGCGACTTCACGATGGTCGGTTATAGCAGCGAGGTAGACGGCAAGGAGCATCTTGCGCTCGTGAAAGGCAAGATCGACGGTTCTTCCCCTGTGCTGGTACGGATCCATTCCGAATGCCTGACAGGCGACGTCTTCCACTCCAGACGCTGCGACTGCGGGGAGCAGCTGGAAGCGGCGATGCGCCAGCTCGAGCTTGCCGGCTCCGGCATTCTGCTCTACTTGCGCCAAGAGGGCCGGGGCATCGGTCTCTTGAACAAGCTGCGCGCATACGCGCTTCAAGAGCAGGGGCTCGATACGGTGGAGGCGAATGCGGTATTGGGATTCGGCGCGGACGAACGCGATTACGCTGTCGCGGCACAGATGCTGCGGGATCTCGGCGTGAGCGAGGTGCGGCTCATGACGAACAATCCGGCAAAAATAATGGCGTTGACCGAGCATGGCATTCAATTGACGGAACGCGTGCCGCATCAAATTCCGGCGAACGAGAGCAATCGCGGCTACCTGGAGACGAAACGGCATAAGATGGGCCACCTGCTCGCGGCTCCGAGCTTGGGCGCGCAGCCGATCTGGACGATGGGTGATTGAGATGGCAGCCTCCCGTAGTCCGGAATACGGGCAGGGCGAGGCTTGGATGCTCAATCTTCGCTATGCCCTGATCGTGTCCGTCGTCATTGCAGCAGGCATCGAGCCGCTGATTAACCGTTTCGACGAGCTTAAGACCGTCTATCTTTGGATATATACGTTCCACATGCCTTTGTTCGCCTTCGTGACGGGCTACCATGCACGGCATAATCTGCAAGGCAAGGCTGGAGCCAAGGCGCTGCTCGGCATTGCCTTGCAGTATTTTATTTTCCAGAGCCTGTACTCGGTGCTCGACGCGTCGCTGTTTCACGTTGCCGATGAAGGACGTTCCTTCTTCATGCCGTATCTCATGCTCTGGTTCCTGACCGCGCACCTCGGCTGGCGGCTCTTGATGAAGCTGCTCGAAGCGCTAAGATTGCCGCATCCCTTGCTGGTTTCGCTGGCAATCGGCATCGTTGCAGGCTATTGGGGCGCAGACGGCGACTTGCTCGGTCTGTCGCGCATGCTCGTATTCTTCCCGTTCTTCGCTGCTGGATACCGATTCCGCCCAGATCGGCTGCTATCGCTCTATGCATCCCGGCTGCGCTTCTTGTTGCGGTTGCTGCCGATCGCGCTATTGGCGGCAATTCCGTTTACGCCCTGGCAGGATGCCGTCGGCTGGCTATACGGCAGATTCACGTATACGGAGCTGCACGCCTGGGGATGGGAAGCGCCGTTGACGCGTGCCGGCGTATACGTGCTGCAATTCGCGGCGGGAGCAGGCATTCTGGCGCTGATCCCGCAGAGGAGCGTCGCTTGGACAGGGCTCGGCACGCGCACGCTGTACGTATTCTTGCTGCACGGCCTGTTCATCCGAACGGCCGTCTATCTCGATTTTTATTCATCGATTCAAAGCTTGGCCCAGGTGGGCCTGCTAATCCTTGGCCTGCTGGCGCTGGCTTGGCTGCTCGCTCAGCCGGCCGTCAAGCGATTGACGGGCTGGTTCGTCGAGGTGCCCGTCGATGCGTGGCTGCAGCGATGCGGACTGAACGGCGTGCGTACGGACCGGGTGAATTACCATTCGATGCGGAAGTGAATGCACACCCTACGGACTTCTAGTGAAAAGTGTCCAAACGGTGATCGAATTTTGAACATTTATTGAACAAATCCGACCATTCTGTGTTATACTGAAGGCAATGAAGCCTTTACAACGGAGAATGGAAGTGAGCGGCATGTCGAATGGGAACAATACGGTCACGCGCAGCGAGCGGGAGATGAATCGGATGTTCGCGTTCATGAAAGGCGCAGCCTGGACGGCGCTTGTCGTCGGCGTGGCGATGTGCTTGTGGAACGTGAGACATTTTAGCGACGAGAACCTCGCCTTGATGGCCGGTATCGGTTTCATGGTCGGCAGCGTGTTCATCTACACGATCGGCACGGCCATGCACCTCGTCGAGAAACGTCGCAACGAGCAGCAGCCGAAGGATACGATTCTAGAGTAGAGCTTGGAAATAAGAATAGCGGCAATCGCCTGGAGGGCGGTTGCCGCTTATTTGCGTTCGGTTCGACCTTGAAGACCGCCCTCATAATTGCTCCCCGCAATGGTAATATTGTTATTCAAGCGGCACTCGGGGAAGGTGGGAGAGCGATGTCGCTCTTGAGGAACATAGGTCAGGTCGCGGTTGTGGGAGCGGGGTTGGCTGGGCTCACCGCGGCAATAAGGCTGGCAGAAAGAGGCATAGACGTTATCGTGCTGGAGGCGAGCGATCGAGTCGGCGGCAGGCTGTGCAGCATCGAGAATGAGCTGGGCATCCGCATCGACTTAGGTTCGCAATGGATCGGACCTTCGATGACGCGTATGCATCGCCTGATCGAGCAAGAAGGACTGACTAAGGTGAGCACCTATCATGCGGGGCGATCGATCTATGCCATGGCAGGGCGTACCAAATACGGGTACGGAAACCGGCCGCCGCTCTCCCCGCTGTTCCTGCTCGATCGACAGCAGCTTATCTATCGCATGACATCCCGATTCCGAGCGCTTGACCCTGCCGCGCCATGGCGCTCCGCTGCGGGACGGCGGATGGATGGCGTAAGCGTAGGCGATTACATCGCGAAGAGCTCCCTCACCGATTGGGGAAGCGCTTATTGGCGCACCGTCGTGTCGGAATCGCTATGCAGGGATCCATCCGAGGTCTCGCTGCTCGATTACATGTGGGAACTGCGATCCGGCGGCACGATGGGCAACTTGTTCGCCGCGGAGAAAGTCTGGATCAAGGAGAGCGCGCACGTACTGGCAGAACGGCTGGCTGATCGGCTGACCGGGCGGATTCATCTCCGGTCGCCAGTCCGCGCGATCATATGCGATAGGCATGGCTCAGAGCTTGTCACTGATCGGGACAGGTGGCGCGCGAAGCGTGTCGTCGTCGCGATTCCGCCGCTGTTGGCGGGGAACATCGATTATTCGCCGGCCTTGCCGGAGCGAACGATGCGTCTGTTGCGGGGGATGCGGCCGGGGAGCGTCGTCAAGTGCGTATTGACCTACGCGCGTCCGTTCTGGCGGGAGCGCGGTTACAACGGCATCGGCTATTACGAACGGGGGCCCGTTACCGCAACGCTGGACATCACCGACCCGGATCGGCCTGAAGGCTTACTGGCCGCGATGGTGTGCGGCGAAGAGGCTCTGCGTTTCGGGCACATGGAACGCGAAGCAAGGCGGCTGGCGGTGACGGCATGTCTAACTCGATACTTCGGCAGCGAGGCGATGCAGCCGATCGCATATGATGATAAGAATTGGTGCGACGAGCCGTGGTCGCTCGGGGGGTACGGCAGCCACTCCGCTCCCGGGCTATTATCGAACGGGGGCGGTGGATTGTCAGAACCCGTCGGCCCTATCCACTGGGCAGGCACAGAGACTGCGTCGGTATACCGGCTGTATATGGAAGGGGCCGTGCAATCAGGCGAACGGGCAGCCGATGAGGTGCTGCAACGGTTGGCGGAGCAAGAGATTCGCCGCAGCGAATAAGTACAGCAGGCAGCCTAACGGAAGCGACTTCCGTTAGGCTGTCTTTACAGCGAACCTCGAGCGAACAGGCGCGACCATATCGAGCGCTTCTTCGAGCCGGCATGCCGCTCGGATCGCGGCGGAATGTACGAGTGCGCAGCCGAAGCGGATTCATGCCGGAATACCGTCTCTCGAACGCGACGTTCGGGTGGCTGCGCCAGGATCATACTCGCAGCTGCGACGTGCGGTTCATTCACCGCATCGGTTGAGAGAGGCTCTTCCGCGACGGCGACTGCTTCGCCTGTCGGGAGATCCGTCCAAGCGTCTAACGTCTGTACAGCAGGCATCGCCGTCCGCATATCGGTTCGAGCCGTCGCATGGAACGTCACCTCCATCCGCGAAGCCGCGTCCTGATCGGCTCGATCCTCCTCGTGATCGGCACGAGCCTCCGCATACGCCGATGCCTGAGCCGCGATCTCCTCCGCGATCCGCGCCGCTTCCTTCACGTTCTCGATCATTCGCTCCTGCAGCGAAGCCGGCAGCTCGCCAGCGGCATGAGGGATGACGCCGTTGGACGAGCCCGCATCCTCAAGCGCGACGAGCGACCATTCCCTTGCGAACGCTTCGGAGCCGCCTGCGGGTTCTTGTAGCGCTAGCGCCGTTTCAGATGAAGCGGCCGTCTCCGTCATTGTTATCGCCTCCATTGGCGCGTAATCTGATGTTGATTCTATCGCCTCTTGCTTCGTTGCCGCCTCCGTTTCCCCTGCCTCGATCACGCCATGTGACGCTGCCGCCGATCGTGCTTCAGGTGCCGCGACGGCATCTGCATGGTCCGCGATCCCCGCATCCCCCGCTATTGCCGGCTCATCCGATTCAGCGTAAGCGAAGCGCACCTCGAGCCCGGCGGCGAGTTCATCGTCTTCCTTCCATATATCGAGCGCATCCAGCTTGCGGGCTAGTTCGTCCAACTGCGTCGAGAGCGTGTCGATTTGATCCGCCAGCTTCCCGTTCTCCGCATGGATATCCTCGATCAGCTCGTGCAGATATCGCAATGTCAACCGCGGTCGCTTCGTCTCCTCGTCCGGTTCTTCCTTCGTATAGTCGGGGGTGATGAGCGCCGGCCGCAGGTACAGGTCGCGTCGTTCGGCATGTGCCACGTTATGCGCCTCCTCGTATTCGGAATGTCTTCCTTAGGCTATAGCAGCAGTCTTGTGCAACGGTCAACAACGGACAAGCCTATTGTAGCCGACCCCCGGCGAGGAAGCTGTCGAAGCGTCCTGTCGAACATTATTTCCCGGGTAATGCGCGATTGTCGGTTATTGAAGAGGTTATTCAAAAATCCCACTTGTGATCGCGAAGTTTCTCTAGAAGCGTATTCGACGTCGAATCTTGAACGCTGGCGAGCTTTCCGGTGCTCATGTAGATTTGCCTACACTCCGCTCCTCAATCTCTACCATCGTCCAACCTAAGCGCACGCTTCCGATGCTGCGTTTCTTACGAAACGCTTGAGGCGCTGACAATCGGTCTTTTTGAACACGTTATTGAAGCAGCTTCTGCCAAACAAACGTCGAATCGGTGAACGAATTATTACGGAAATGCGACGTTTCGTTGACGCCTTTGTTAACAGGGCAGATACGCCGCGAGGATTATGTTACTTTAATCACAAAGAGCGTAATCAAGAGATTATGCCGCCATCTACCAAGGGTCCGTGAGGAGAGGAACAGGATGAGACAATCGACAATATTCAAGCGAATTGCCGCCATGCTGACGATGGCTGCGCTCGCTGTATTGACCTCGGGCTGCGGCGAAAGCTTGATCGTCATGAATCCGAAAGGGCCGATCGGGGAGCAGCAGCGAGATCTCATTGTTATCACTACGCTGCTATGCCTGGTCATCATACTTCCGGTGCTGGTGATGACGTTCGTCATCGCATGGCGCTATCGGGAGAGGAAGAACAGCAAGGCGGCCTATAAGCCGGAATGGGAGCATAACACGAAGCTGGAAGTCATCTGGTGGAGCATTCCGATCGTGATTATCGCGATTCTTGCCGTGATCACGGTGAAGTACACGTATGAACTCGAGCCCTCCAAGCCGATCGCATCGGAGGAAGAGACGCTCACGATTCAAGTGACGTCGCTGGACTGGAAGTGGCTGTTCATCTATCCGGAGCAGGATATCGCAACCGTCAACTATGTGCGATTCCCGGAGGACGTGCCGGTGAAGTTCGAGCTGACCAGCGACGCGCCGATGAACTCGTTCTGGATCCCGCAGCTGGGCGGGCAGATTTACACGATGTCCGGCATGGCGATGACGCTGCACTTGCAGGCGGATGAACAGGGCGAATACCTGGGCTCCGGCGCGAACTTCAGCGGGAAAGATTTTGCCAAGATGCGATTCACCGCGGAAGCGACATCCCAAGGCGCATTCGACGATTGGGTAGAGGATATTCAAGGCGCCTCGCCTGAGCTGACGCTGGAAGGCTACAAGGAGCTGGCGAAGCCGAGCGCGTCGGACGTCCGCACGTTCTCGGGCACGCCGGAAGGGCTGTTCGATCAGATCGTGACCAAGTACGGCGCATCGCATAACCACGGCTTGTCGACGAAAGAAATCGAGCCGATGCCGCAGGGCGAACACGGACATGGCAGCGACCACGCGTCAGCCGCGGATGCCGCGGATGCTGCCGATGATGCCGATGCACTTGCCGACAAAGCTTCTGCGAATGCGCACAACGAGCATCACCAACACGAGGAGTAGGAGGGTACACCATGCTGGATAGAATCAAGGAATTCGCGTCCGAGTTCTTCGTGACCGGCGATCCGCTCATCTACGGGGCGGACGTAGGGATCGCGCTGACGATGATCGCGATCGTGTTCACCCTGACCTACTTCAAAAAGTGGGGCTGGCTGTGGCGCGAATGGCTGACGACGGTCGACCACAAGCGGATCGGCATCATGTACATTATTGCCGCGCTGCTCATGCTGTTCCGCGGCGGGATGGATGCGCTGCTCATGCGGACGCAGCTGGTCATGCCGGATATGGAATTCTTATCGGCGGAACACTATAACCAAATCTTCACGACGCATGGCGTCATCATGATCCTGTTCATGGCGATGCCGCTCATGTTCGGCTTGTTCAATATCGTCGTGCCGCTGCAGATCGGCGCGCGCGACGTCGCGTTCCCGTTCCTGAATAGCTTAAGCTTCTGGCTGTTCTTCTGGGGCGCGATGCTGTTCAACGTCTCGTTCGTCATCGGAGGATCGGCCGATGCCGGCTGGCTGGCGTATCCGCCGTTGTCGGGCAAGGCGTTCAGTCCCGGCGTCGGGCAGGACTTCTACATCTGGGGCATCCAGATATCCGGTATCGGCTCGCTGATGACCGGCATCAACTTCATCGTGACGATTCTCAAGATGAGAGCGCCGGGGATGAAGCTGATGAAGATGCCGATGTTCTCCTGGTCCGTGCTGTCGAGCTGCGTGACGATCATTTTCGCCTTCCCGATCCTGACGGTAACTTTGGCGCTCTTGTTCTTGGACCGTTATCTGGGCGCGCACTTCTTCACGCTGGACGGCGGGGGCAACCCGATGATGTACATCAACTTGATCTGGATGTGGGGTCACCCCGAAGTATATATCGTTATTCTGCCGGCATTCGGCATCTTCTCCGAGGTCGTCTCGACCTTCGCGAAGAAAAAATTGTTCGGCTACAAGTCCATGGTGTTCGCGCTCATGAGCATCAGCTTCTTCTCGTTCTTCACGTGGGCGCATCACTTCTTCACGATGGGCTCCGGCGCGGACGTCAACGCCTTCTTCGCGCTGACGACGATGGTCATCGCGATTCCGACCGGGGTCAAAGTGTTCAACTGGCTGTTCACGATGTTCCGCGGACGGATCACCTTCAGCGGACCGATGATGTGGACGATGGGCTTCATTCCGTGCTTCGTCGTCGGCGGGATGACCGGCGTCATGCTGTCTGTCGCGCCGGCGGATTTTCAATTCCATAACAGCTACTTCTTGATCGCGCACTTCCATCAAGTGCTGATCGGCGGCGTGGCGTTCGGCTATTTCGCGGGCCTGTATTACTGGTGGCCGAAGGTGTTCGGCTTCAAGCTGAACGAGCGGCTCGGCAAATGGGCATTCTGGCTCTGGAACATCGGGTTCTACGTCTGCTTCATGCCGCAGTATGCGCTCGGTCTCATGGGCATGACGCGTCGCGTCAATACGTACAGCTGGGACACCGGCTGGTTCGAGCTCAACTTGATCAGCACGATCGGCGGCTTCCTGATGGGGATCGGCTTCCTGTTCCAGGTGTGGCAGATCGCGCACAGCATCAAGTTCATGGAGAAGGATACGACGGGCGATCCGTGGGGAGGGCGCACGCTGGAATGGTCCATTCCTTCGCCGGCGCCGCTGTATAACTTCGCGACGGTGCCTTACGCCGGAGAGCAAGATCCTTGGTGGGAAGAGAAGCAGCGCCGAGAGCGGGGAGAGGCGCCAGCGCCGAAGCCGGCGCTCGAGCCGATTCACATGCCGAAGAACTCGCCGATACCGTTCATCAAATCGTTCTTCTGGTTCGTGGCCGGCTTCGGCTTCGTCTGGGATTGGCTGTGGATGGCCATTCCGGGCCTGATCGGCGTCGCGGCCTGCATGCTGTGGCATTCTTTCACTTACGATAACGACTATTACATTCCGGTCGAGGAGA
The DNA here is from genome assembly GCA_023433615.1 of Bacillota bacterium. Classification (GTDB taxonomy): domain Bacteria; phylum Bacillota; class Bacilli; order Paenibacillales; family Paenibacillaceae; genus Paenibacillus_I. Next base: position 27,537 of record JAEZCJ010000090.1, read on the forward strand.
TCAAGCGAACGGAAGCGGCGGCAAGGGGGGCGGTGTAGCATGGCACAAGGATTGAATCATGCGGCAGGGGCCGGCGGGCATCAGGTCCATGGCCACGGCGGCGGTCATGACGGTCACCACGATCTTGAGTCGATGCGGCAGTTCGGCTTCTGGATTTTCCTCATTACCGACGTCATTCTGTTCGGCTGCCTGTTCGCGACCTACGTCGTCCTGAAGGGCAACACGAACGGCGGGCCGACAGGAGAAGAATTGTTCGCGATGCCAGGCATCATTGCATCGACGTTCATCCTCTTGACGAGCAGCTTCACGAGCGGACTCGCGGTGCTGTCGATGAACCGCGGCGACAAGCGCGGGCTCATCTTCTGGCTGGCGATTACGGCGCTGCTCGGCGCGACGTTCATCGGGCTCGAAATCACGGAATTCGTGCACATGGTGCATGAAGGCGCAACGATCGGGACGAGTGCATTCTTATCCGCGTTCTACACGCTCGTCGGCACGCACGGTCTCCACGTCTCGCTCGGTCTTGTCTGGATGACGTCGATCATGCTGCAGCTGTGGAAGCGCGGCATCAACGACGTGACGAAGCGCAAGGTGAACGTCGTGAGCCTGTACTGGCACTTCTTGGACGTCGTGTGGATCTTCGTCTTCACGATCGTCTACTTGATGGGGGTGATGTAGGATGGCGGCTCAAGGGAATAACGGGCACGGCGTGGAAGGACATGCGCCTGAGCATGCGCATGGATCCTTCAAGTCTTACCTGATCGGTTTCCTGCTGTCGATCGTGCTGACGATCATCCCGCTCGTCGTCGTGCTGAACGATATGCTGGATCGCACGGGGACGATGATCGTGCTACTGGTCACGGCTGTGATGCAATTCGCGGTGCAACTGCTGTTCTTCATGCATCTGCGCGAGGAAGAGAAGCCGCGGTACAACCTGATTACGCTCATCTTCGGCTTGGTCATCGTCGTGCTCATCGTCGGCGGCTCGATCTGGATCATGACGTATAACGGGGTTGCGACGTAAGAGAGTGCGTGGAAGTGGAGGGCCTGCTTGATCGGTGACGATCGGGCAGGCTCTTGTGTTTGCTGCGGCGAGATATCGTTCTGGGCGTAGGTGCGCGATATGTGAATAGGTGGTCATTAATGACCATTAATGTCCTGAGGACTGCGTTTTGCAATCCTAACGGACAGTGACGACCTTCATACCAAACAAAGCGTGATTTTTTGCATTTTTCGCTCCCTAATGGTCATCTATGACCGTAAGGATATTGATTTTAGGGGGAATCAGCTCTTATGGACATTATTGTCCATTGACTGCTGAAGTTTCATAAGGTTTCATAAGGATCCGTCGCAAAGAGTAACGTGGTGTAAGTGCGCGAAATGCTAAGAAGCAGCGGTGAGGTGCGTGGTATAATCGAGAGACTAAACGTTCGCGGGAGTGGATAGCAGATGGAGCCGGTGACCATATATTTCGTAGGCGGGGCCGATACGCCGCCGGAGTTGTTCAGGCCGCTGGCGGACGCGCTGCGGAACCGATTCGATGCGGAGCGGCGAACCGTGCATCTGCGGACGATCCAGGCTTACGGTAACCTTAGCGAAGGGTTCGGCCGCGCGGATGGCGGAAACGGCAGGGGAGATGCCGCAGGCGCGGGCGGCGGCGTCATGAAGCACTGGTACGCGGCGGGTAGAGACGCGCGGCTGAAGCCGGGGCAGGCGGAGCAATCGATCGGCGGACAGCGGGTGCTAAGGCAGGTGCGGGTGCTTGGGGCGAGAATGCCGCTCTTGTTCGTCGGACATGGCGGCGGAGGCGTCGCAGCCTATCACGCGGCGGAGCTGCTCGAGCGAGAGGGCTGCGATGTGCGCTTCGTCGCGCAGGTCGGCTCGCCGAAGGTGCCGATCAGCAGCGGATTCCGCGGGCGCGTGGGTTACTTGGCCAAGAAGGGCATCGGCGTGGAGGGCGATCCGTTGACGTGGCAAGGGAGCTGGGCGCATGACAACTATAAGCTCAGCGCCCATCGTTACCCCGGTCTGCTGTACAGCGCCGCCGAAAGCCGCACGCGGCTGTATGCGCCGGAACGCGTCGAGCTGGTCGATATCCGCGGGCAACACCCGAGTTATTTTTCGCCCATGAAGGGCAAGGGTCCGGTCTCGAACCTAGCGAAGTCGCTGAACGTGCTGTGGGAGTGGTTCGGGCAGGCGTTGTAGCGCCTCAATCGTATACGGCAGGTTGAACGAGAGGGTCGTGATTGGCTAAAGCAGCCAGACAATCCTCTCTGAGCGAGAACGTTCTCACCCATTGCAGCGATTCGGCCGCCTGCTCTTCGTTCGTCATGACGCCGGGCAACAGCTGCTCCTTCCAAGATCGTTCCGAATAACCGACATCCGAAGCAAGCAGCAGCCATCCGTCCTTCAACCGAACAAGAACCGATAGCTGTCCCATTGTATGGCCGGGCGTATGCACCAGGTAGATCATACCGTCTCCGAATACGTCTTTCCCTAGATTGTATGGTCCATAAGGGATCGATTCGAATTCGATTGGCTCAAGCGGCAATCCCTCGTACCACATCTTCTTGAACGGCTTGACATGCTTGAATTCCAGTTCGCTGACCCAGAATCGCTTAGCTCCTTGGAGCATCTTCAACCCGCTGATATGGTCAACGTCCATATGCGACACGACGACCAGATCGATATCGCTCGGAGAGAGACCTTGGGACGCGAGCTGTTCAATGACCGAAGCGCCAGGCGGGAGCCGGTATTCCACAAAATGAGCCGCAGCTCCCAGATGTTCCAGGGGGTTCTTGCGCACGTCCTCATGCCAGCCGGCATCCACGACGATCCTGCCCTGCGGATGCTCGATCAAATAGGAAGACATCGGCAGCCACAGCTGGTAGTTTTCACCTCTGACATTCACGGGCGGCACGCTTTCAAGCTCCTTATAGGGCAGGGCCCGGTCTACCTTTACGTACCCCGTACGCATGACATGTACCTTCACGAGCGATTCCATCGTAACCCCACCAATCCGTCAGAATGAGTAATGCCATCTGACACCATCATAGGAGCTCCGCCATTCGGGCTGCAAGAACGCACTTTTAAGTACTTGACTTACTTTTAGGTAAGGGAGTGGCGCGCTGGCGACTGGCTTCTTCGCCGGCATCCGTCACTCTGAATTTGATCCCCCATTGTTGCATGGACTGCAGGATGGGCTGGATTTCCACGCCGAACTCCGCAAGCGAATACTCCACCTTAGGCGGTACGACAGGATAGACTTTGCGGGTGATGATGGCATCCTTCTCCAGCTCTTTAAGCTGCTGGGCCAGCATTTTGTCCGTAATATTCGGCAGGGTCCGCTTCAGCTCGCTATAGCGCTTCGTTCCTTTGCTCAACTGCCACAGGATTAGAGCCTTCCACTTGCCCATAATCGTATTCAGGGCCAATTCAACTGGGCAATTGTAAGTGTATTCATTCATCCGATACTTGGACATGACCGCTCCACCCTTTCCGAAAAGTGAGTCTATTACAAAATAGTGCATTCTTCCCGATCCGCACGAACGCTTATATTATACGGGTATCGAACAGGTCGAAACAATACAGAGAGGAGGGCTGGAAGGAGTTGAAGAGGCGCGATCGCTGCGCCTAGGCCGGTTTGACCCATTATACAATGCTGGGAGATAGGGAAATGGAACCGATAAACGGCAAGAAGAGAATCTTGATGATCGTTGCGAATCCAGCGGTCTCGACGACGATGGGCTGGCCTGTCGGGTATTGGGCATCGGAGCTTACTCACCCTTACTATGCTTTTACCAATGCCGGATTCGATGTAACGATCGCCAGTCCGCAAGGCGGAAGAGTAGAGATGGATGCCTTCAGTGACCCGACGAACGAGGACGGGTATGCGAAGGACGATATCCTGACGCTAGGCTATCTGCACGATAAGGCGTTCACGAAGCTATTGGAGAATACGCCGAGGGCCTCTAGTTTATCTCATGATAACTATGATGCGATCCTCGTGGCAGGCGGTCAATCCCCGATGTTTACGTTCGTGCGGGAAACCGAGCTTCAATCGTTGTTCAGCCGATTCTATGAGGGCGGAAAGGTATGCGCGGCGCTCTGCCACGGCACGGCTCTGCTGCTCCATTGTAAGCTGTCGAACGGGCAATCCATCATCCAAGGGAAGCGAATGACCGGATACACGAATGAAGAAGAGGCGTACTTCGACCGGATGATGGGGAAGCCCGTAATGCCCTTCCGGATCGAGGACGAAGCGCGTGCACTGGGAGCAACCTTCATGAAGGGAGAAGCATTCATCCCGTTCGCCGTGCGGGACGGTCGGTTAATTACCGGACAACAGCAGAATTCCGGCAGCAAGACAAGCGAGTTGATCATGCAAGCGCTGTCGGAAGGATGAGCGAGTAAGGAGCCGATCGATGCAGCACTACAAGATGTCTAAGAAAGTCATGATCGTCCTGGCGGTGATGTGCGCCTTATTATACGCGGCATTGAATCAGACGGTCATCGGAACGATAACGCCGCATATCGTCTCTGATCTTGGCGGGATGGAACATCTATCATGGATATTTACGCTATTCATGCTGACGTCCGCGGTCGCGACCGCGATTGCCGGCAGGCTCTCGGACCAGTACGGGCGTAAACGGCTCGTAGTGGCCGGCTTGGCTCTGCTCATGGTCGGATCGGCCTTATGCGGATTCTCGCGGACATTCTGGACGCTGGTATTGTTCAGAGGGCTTCAAGGGATGGGAGTAGGCATCATCATCGCGATGTCGTTCACGATCGTAGGCGACCTGTTCGTCCCGCGCGAGCGAGGCCGATGGCTGGGTGTCGTGACTTCCGTGTACGGGATTGCCAGCCTATGCGGTCCCGTGCTGGGCGGGTATGTTGCAGACCACTCGCACTGGCGATGGGCATTCTGGATGTTCCTGCCTGTCGGGGCTGCGGCCTTGGGATTCGTTGGCGGGGTGCTCCCCTCTCTTCGATTCAAGGCTGATAAGGCGCTCGACTATGTCGGCACCTTCTGGTTGGCGACGGCAATTGTCTTGCTGATGCTCGGCTTCTCCTTAGGTGGGACCTATCTGAATTGGAGCTCGCCGATCATCATCGGATTATTGATCCTGTCCGTCTTTGCGCTCGCTATATTCATCAGGACCGAGAAGAGAGCAGCCTATCCGATCATGCCTCTCCCGATGTTCAACAATCGCACTTATACGCTCGCCAGTCTGATCGGACTGGCATCAAGCGTATGCATGTTCGGCACCATCATGTACGCGCCGCTCTATCTTCAGGGCGTGTTAGGCCTGTCCGCGGCTATGTCCGGCGCGCTCGTCATGCCTCTGACGCTCGGTCTCGTCTCGGCGAACTCGGCAGCCGGGTGGCTCGTCTCGCGATCCGGCCGTTATCGGAAGCTCGCGCTATGCGGCCTTGCTGTCATGACCTTAGGGATGCTGGGCTTGTCCATGATGGCTGTCGGTTCGAGCCTATTGACGGTGATGCTGTGCATGGCGGTATTCGGCATTGGATTAGGTACGGTGCTCTCCGTGTTCACGCTGATCTCCCAGAGCGCCGTGGATACATCCTTGCTGGGCTCTGCCACTTCGTCCTTTCAGTTGTTCCGCCAGTTAGGGGCTACGATCGGATTATCGGTCATGGGCACCGTTCTTCAGCATCGGCTCGGCCAGCACGATTCCGATGTGGAGCGATTAAGTTATGCGCTGCAAGGCGTATTCCAGATCGGATTATCGGCATCCGTAATGGCCTTGCTTTTAGGGTTATGCATGATCGAAATACCACTAAGATCCGCAGAAGCATCCAATACCGAATAGGAGGTCTTGCAATGGCTAAATTACTGTATATCACAGCAAATCCGAAAGGCGAGGAGCGATCATTCGGGCTCAGCGTAGGTCGTGCATTCGTGGAAGCTTATCGCAAGGAGAAGCCGCAAGATGACGTTGAAGAGCTTGATCTGTATCATACGGATGTCCCGCAGATCGATGCAGATGTCATCGCCGGCTGGGATAAGTTGAAGGAACAGGGCATGTCATTCGAGCGGTTGACGACTAGCGAGCGGACGAAGATCGCGCAGATGAATGCGCTCGTCGAGCAATTCGTCAGCGCGGATAAGTATCTATTCGTCACTCCGATGTGGAATTTCAACATACCGCCGCGCATGAAAGCATATATCGATGCGATCTGCGTGAACGGCAAGACGTTCGCGTATACGGCGAACGGACCCGTGGGGCTGCTAACAGATAAGAAGGCTATTCATATTCAAGCGAGAGGTGGCATCTACTCTGAAGGGGCATTAGCGGCGATGGAGAACGGGGATCGTTACATGCACACGATATTCAAGTTTCTGGGGATCACGGACGCTCAATCGCTGTTCGTGGAAGGGATGGGGCAGCTGCCGGATGAAGCCGAACGCATCAAGCGCGACTCCATCCGTCAAGCCCAAGCGACCGCAATAAAATTTGCCATGGATAGAATTACAAGCAGCGCGTAACGCAGGTAAGCTTACGGCTTGACGCGCAAGCATGCTTCGCTTCGATTGGCCGCTACTTCAGCGCCGCGGCGGCGGCTTTGCCCTCGCCGACGGCTGCGCCGGGCGCCGTGCGCTCGGGCGGGTCTGTCGTCAGCCCATCCGGTGCTGCCTCCTCTGGTGCGGCCCCGCCCTGCAGGCCGCCGCCGCCGCCGCGCTCGGAGCCGGACGTGCGAAGCTTCCACCTCGCCGACGTATAGCCGGCGAAGCCGAGCATCGTCGCCACCAAGAAGGCGCCGCCGCTGTAGAAGGCTGCCGTGAGGCCGAACAATTGCCCGAGCAAGCCGAACATCGCGGGACTCAGAATTTGCGAGAAGCGGTTCATGATGAGCCGCAGCCCCATGATTTTGCCCCGATCCGAATCCTTCGTATCGTTCACCACGATCATGATGCTGACCGGCAGGTTGATGCCGACGGCGGCGCCCATGACGAGCGCCAGCAGCACGATGCCCGCGATGTGCAGGCCTGCAAGCGGCGTCAGCACGACGCATATGGCGGCGACCAAGCCGGCGATGAGCAGAATGCGTTCCATGTGCGTCTTCTTCATGATCCAGCTGAGCCCATACCGCGAGAGCATGCCGGCCAGTCCCTTGATGGAGATGATGATCGAGATGGCCATCGTCGCGAAGCCGAGCTGATCGAGGTAGATCGGCATGAAGCTCATGTAGAGCGCCTGAATGTACATGATGAGGAAGGTGCCGATGAGTCCGAACTGGACGGAACGGATCTTCATGAGGCCGATACCGCTCATGTAGCTGTCGGTGATGCCCTTCAGCTTGAGCAGCTCCCGGGGATCGACGGCCTCGGCCGAATTCTCCCGGATATAGCCTCGCGCCGTCGCGAGCAGCAGGATGAAGAACAACACGGACATTACGCACGCAGCGCCGAACGTGAACTTGTAGCCGAACAGCTCATTCGCGAACAGCGAGGTGACCGCGCCTCCGATCAATGGTCCCAGCATGCCGCCGCCGGACATCCACATCGAATATTTCTTGATGTTCTCGTTGCGCTCGTTCTTCTGGCCTTCCGAGACGAGCACCTGGAACGACGAAGCCATGATGATGACGCAGGTGCCCATGAATACTTGCGATAATGACAGCATCCATAGGCTGTCGGCGATCATGTTCGTGAACAGCGACAGGATGAGGAATGCACTCCCGTACTTCAGCATTCGGATCGGTCCGACGGAATCGATCAATTGGCCGACCGGCATCGCGATGAAAATCGGGAGCACGGAGCGCAGCGTAACCATCAAGCCGATCGCTGCCGTCGATGCGCCGACCTCTTGGGCATACAGCGTGAAGAATGGCTGCGCCATGCCGGTGATGGTGAAGAACAGGCCGCCGCCATAGATGCCGAACTTGCGGTAGAACTCAGGAGACAGCATGGCACGATACCTTGCGATCACCGTCATAGTCGATCAGCAGCGGCTTGCTCGTCATGCATGCATCCATCGCGATCGGACAGCGGGAGCTGAATGCACAGCCGGCCGGCGGGTTCGCAGGGCTGGGCAGCTCACCGGATAGCATGATTTTCTCGCGCTGCTCCTCGAGCACGGGATCCGGCACGGGAACGGAGGCTAGCAGCGCTTGCGTGTAGGGATGCGCGGGGCGCTGGAATATCTCCTCCGCTGGCCCGTATTCGACGATTTCGCCCAGATACATGACGGCTATCGTATCCGAGATGTAGCGTACGGTGGACAAGTCATGCGAGATGAAGACGAAACTGACGCCGAGCTCTTCCTTCAAGTCGCATAAGAGATTGATGATCTGCGCACGGACGGACACGTCGAGCGCCGATGTCGGCTCGTCGGCCACGACGACCGATGGGCTCAGCGCAAGGGAGCGGGCGACGCCGACGCGCTGCCGCTGCCCGCCGCTCAACTGGCTGGGATAGCGGTCGAGATAGGAGGGCTCAAGTCCGACCTTCTGGATCAGCTCGCGGACGCGGCTGCTGCGCTCCTCCCTGGTACCGATCTTCTTCACGTGAAGCGGCTCGGCGATAATGTCGCCGATCTTCATCTTCGGATTGAACGAGGAGAACGGATCTTGGAAGACGATCTGGACGCTGCCTTCCGACGTTATCGTTCCTGCGGTAGGCTTGTCGAGCCCGAGCAGCATGCGAGCGGTCGTGCTCTTGCCGCAGCCGCTCTCGCCGACGATGCCGATCGTCTCGCCGCGGCGCAGCGTGAAGTCGATGCCGTTCACGGCGCGAACCTCGGCGGCGGGCTTCCAAGGCAGCGGCGATTTCTTGCGAAAATGCTTATGCAGTCCGTGAATCTGCAGCACGACAGGCGATTCCGAGCCGTTGTCGTCTATCGGTGCGGCGTCCAGGGCTTCCCCCGCCGCTGAATCAGTCCTGACCGCGGGAGCGAATGCTTCGGCAAGCGAAGCCGTATCGCGCCGCTCTTCGGTCAGCAGGCCTTGTTCCCGCCAGCATGCGGCAGCCTGTGCGGCTCCTTCCCGTTCGCCTCGCGGCGTCAACTCCGGCGCTTCCGCGAAGCATCGGTCGAACGCTGCGGGGCAGCGCTCCTTGTACGCGCAGCCGATAACCGGCAGCTTCATGTCGGGCGGATAGCCTTGGATCTGCAACAGCCTGCGCCGCTTCTCGCCGCTGACGCTCGGTATCGTCATGAGCAGGCTCTGCGTGTACGGGTGACGCGGATGCTCGAACAGCTCGCGTACCGTGCCGTATTCGACGATGCGGCCTGCGTACATGACGGTAACCTTTTGCGCGAAGCGCGCGACCAGCCCCAGATCATGCGTGATGAACATCATCGCCGTGCCGGTCGTCTCGGTCAGCCCCTTGAGCAGCTCGACGATCTGCGCCTGGATGGTGACGTCGAGCGCGGTTGTCGGCTCGTCGGCGATGATCAGCTTCGGGCTGCTGGACAGCGCCATCGCGATCATGACGCGCTGCCGCATGCCGCCGCTCAGCTCGAAGGGATAGGCGGAGATCCGCTTGGCCGCGTCGGGGATGCCGACCTGGGTCAGCAGCATAACGGCGCGTTCGCGCGCCTCCTTGGCACCGAGTCCGAGATGCTTGCGGATCGGGACGACCAGCTGCTCTTCGATCCGCATGACGGGGTCGAGCGAGGACATGGGGTCCTGGAATACGGTGCCGACCAGCTTGCCGCGCACGGCATTCAGCTCTTTCTCGCTGAGCCCGATCAACTGCCGATCCTCGAGCTTGACGCTGCCGGATACGACCTTGCCCGGATAGGCGATAAGCTGGATGAGGGACATGGCCATCGCGCTCTTGCCGGAGCCGCTCTCGCCTACGATGGCAAGGCGTTCGCCGCGCTCGAGATCGAAGCTGACGCCGTTCACGGCTCTGACGGTTCCCGAATCGGTGAAGAAATGCGTATGCAGGTCTCTAACCTGCAGAAGCGGCGTGGACATCGAGAACACCTCCGGATTCAAATAGGATATTGTTCTTAACGCTTGGCGGGAGCGGCTTCGTTACGACTTGCGTGCGCGCGGGTCAAGCCCTTCCCGGATGCCGTCAGACAGAAAATGCAGCGAGATCGCGATCAGCAGGATCACGCACCCGGGCAGGGCGGAAATCCACCATGCTTGCTGCAGATAGGTCTGGCCGTCCTTGATGATATTGCCGAGCGACGGCTCGGGCGGCAGGATGCCGAGTCCGAGGAAGCTGAGGCTGGCCTCGATCAGAATCGCGTTGGCGGCGGCAATGCTTGCCGCGACGAGCAGCGGCGCGATCGTGTTCGGCACGATGTGCTTGTGCATCATCCAGCGCTGCGAGGCGCCGACGGTGCGCGCCGCATCGATGAACGTGCGCGTCTTCAGCCCGATGACCAGCGACCGCTGCAGCCGGATGAAGCGCGGAATGTCGGCAAGCGCGATGGCGCAGATGACAGGAATCGTGCCTGCTCCGAGCACGGCTACCATGCCGATCGCAAGCAATAGGGACGGGAACGCGAGGAAAATATCGACGATCCCCATGATGATGCGGTCGACCGCTCGGCCGAAGAAGCCTGAGATCGTGCCGAGCACGATGCCGAAGACGAGCGCCGCAGCCGCTACGGCGAAGCCCACGACGAGCGAGACCTTGACGCCCTCCAGCGTCCGGCTAAGGACATCGCGTCCGAGCTTGTCGGTGCCGAACGGGTGCGCGAAGGACGGCGCGGACATGCTGGCGCCGATGTTCGTCTGTAGCGGCGGCTGGAGCGGCAGTGCCTTCGAGAACAACGCCAGCAGCAGAATCGGCACCAGGATGGCCAGTGCCCACCTTGCATTGCGATTGGCGATGAGCGGCGTGACGTACGGGATTCGCATGCCGGATCGGCGCGGAGACGCGGCAGCCGCGGTCCCGATTGGTGCGGCGATAACTTCCTGCTTCACATGAATCCCTCCAGTGTTCGGTTGTGATCGTGAAAGGGATGTTTCTTGGCGCTGACAACCGAACTATCATGAATTTAGAACTGGACCCGCGGGTCCACTTTCTTGTAGACGAGATCGGTGATGAAGTTGATGGCGACGAACACGAAGGCGTAGAACAGAATGACGTTCTGCACGAGCGGGTAGTCGCGGCTGTTGATGCCGTTCACGAGCAGCGTGCCCACGCCCGGTATCGAGAAAATAAATTCGACGATGACCGTGCCGTTCAGCAGATTGCCGAAGCTGAGGCCGACGACCGTGATGATCGGCAGCATCGCGTTGCGCAGCGCGTGGCGGAACACGACGCGAACCTCGGAGAGGCCGAGCGAGCGTGCGGTTCGCACGTAATCCTCGTTCAGCACCTCCAACACGGCTGTGCGCGTAATGCGAGCGAGCGTCGCGACCTGCGTGACGGCGAGCACGATGACCGGCAGCGCGATTCGCTTGAGCAGCATCGCGGGGTCGTCGAACGATACCGGGCCGCTGGCAGGCAGCAAGCCTAGCGTGAGCGAGAGGAAGAGGAGCAGGATGAGCGCCGTCCAGAACGAGGGCATCAGGTCGACGACCATGGCGGACCAGGTGACGATGTTGTCCAGCGCCTTCTTGCCCTTGTTAGCCAAGTAAGCCGCCAAGGTGCCGAGCGGGATCGCGATGGCAACGGTGATGAGTACGGTGAGCAGCGCGACGGAGAGCGTAATCGGGAGTGCCTTCGACATAAGATCCGCGATCGAGAGCGAGGTCGTGATCGTCTGGCCGAAGTTCAGCGTCAGCACGTTCGTCAAGTAATCCAGGTATTGCTGCCAGAGCGGGGCATCGAGCCCCAGCTTCTGGCGGAATTGTTCGAGCGCCTCGGCCGACATGTGGTCGCCGGCCATCGCTGCCGCCGGGTCGCCGGGAATGAGCCGGATCGAGAAGAAGACCAGCGTCACGACGCCGAGCATCGTGACAACAAGCTGCAGGATGCGTCTTACCGAATAGCTCAGCATTAGCCGTTCACCGTCCTTATCAACCTAATGGATATCGACGTAATAGAAATTCACCTGTGCCAGCTTATTGATCACGATTCCTTCCACCTCTTGCTTGCTCGGCCAGTAGACATTGCTCGCATAGGTCGGCAGGTAAGGGAGGTCGGTCAAGGCGAGCTGCTGTACTTCTTCGTAGAGCTTGAGCCGCATGTCGTTGTCGGTTTCTGCTCGCGCCGCTTCCAGCTTAGCCGTCAAGTCCGGATTGTTGTAGCGCGCACCGTTCAGTCCCTTGGGCGCGATATTGTCCGGGTGCAGGTAGCTGAACAGGATCATGTCGGGATTCACGGCAGGCAGGAGCCGGCCGGATAGCTTAAAATCGCCATTGTTCCGCATCTGGTTGTAGGTCGGCGTATCGACGAGGTTATACTTCACCTTGATGCCGACGGCTGCCAGATATTCCTGCTCAAGCTGCATCTGCTCGGATACGCCGGTCGCGGAGGTGCCGTCCTGCTGAATCTCGAAGCCGTCCGGATAACCGGCCTCTGCCAGCAGCTGCTTCGCCTTCTCCGGATCGAATTCGTAGCTCGGGATGTCATCCGAATAGCCTTCCATCCAATCCAGCAGCATGCTATTGGCCTTCTTCTGAAGACGAGGGGAGATGCCGGCCGCGATTGCCTCCCAGTCGACCGCATGCGCCCAAGCCTGCCGTACCTTCACGTTGTTCAGGATCGGATCCTCCAGATTGAACACTTTGAGCGAGACGGCGTAGTTATCGACATGATTCATCTTGAAGCCGGCTTGCTCGAGAATGTCGAGATTCTCTTCCTTGTTGGAACGCATCACGACGTCGACTTCGCCGTTCTGCAGCGCGATCGTGGCCGTGGACTCATCCTTGATGATCCGGAATACGATCTTGGACAGCGGTGCTGGCCCAAGGTAATAGTCGTCGTGCCGTACCAGAATGATCTCGGAGCTCGGGTCGATCTTCTCCACTGCGAACGGGCCTGTGCCGACGGGATTCCACTTGAATTGATCGCCGAACTGCTCGACCGCTTCCTTCTTCACGATCTGGCCTTGGTGGTAGTTCGCGACTTGATGGAGGAAGTTGCCGTCCGGCAATTTCAGCGTGATGACCACGGTATAATCGTCGGGGGCCTCGATAGACGCCACGTTGTTGAACTCTGCCGCGTACGGCGAGGCGGTCGCGGGGTCGAGGATCCGATTGTAGGAATACACGACGTCTGCCGACGTGAATTCTCCGTAGCCCTTCTGCCACTGGACCCCTTGCCGCAGCTTGAAGGTCCACACGCGGTTGTCAGGCGATTCCCAGGATTCGGCCAGATCCGGAACGATCTTGCCTGTGGCCGATTCATACGTCGTCAATCCGCTGAAAATGTTAAAAGCAATGTTCTCGTTCTCGATCCGGAATATGCTGGCCGGGTCATACCCTGCCGGGTCATCGTAGAACCGGACATTCAACACCTTGTTGTCCGCCGGGGCGCTGCCGCTGCCTGGCGCGTTCGATGCAGCCGCGTTCCCCTTCTCGCTGTTCGCCGTATTCGAGCCGCCGCCATCGGAGCATGCTGAGACGAAGACGGCGACAGCGAGCAGCACCATCCATCCAAGCTTTCTCATGTGCGTATTCTTCATGGTTCTTTCCCTCCATCCGATGCGGTGTAGTGGGTGATGCCTGGGCATTGAAAAATCCATTGCGCATCATGCATCGCGCTTATCGTTCGGATTAGCCGATTGCGGCACTGTCATGATGCGATACCGCCGCTATCGTTCGGAAATGCCTGCTTGCAGAGCTTATCGCGCCGTTGCCGCTAAGCTGCGCCTTGTCTAAGTAGGCGAAATCATACTGCAGCTTCTTCATAGGGCGAAAGTCGTCTGCAAGCAGACAGAATCGAACTACAGAACAACTAGGTGAGGTTTCCTTTGTTACGACTAGGCGTTCATGGCTGCCTTGTTCTTCGCGCCGATCGACGCGAAGTAGGACTTGGCGTCCGCGAGGCCGACGACATCGGCGTATTTGTTGTGCATGTCGTACAGGTTCATGTAGTGCGATGCTTCCGTCCGGTCGAAGACGCAATCCGCCACTACCCCCATCCGGAAGCGCTGGGTCGCGCCGTCGACGACGCTGGCGCGTACGCAGCCGCTCGTCGTCTCGCCGCAGCAGATGACGGTGTCGATCCCGAGCGAGACGAGCTGGAACGTCAGCGGCGTCCCGTGAAAAGCGCTTGGAGCGGCCTTCTCCACCACGAGCTCGCCGGGCAGCGGCTTCACCTCGTCCACGATCTCGGTGCCCTTCTGGCGGAGCTCCGGCGGCATGTCGACCTGCCTGCGCTTGCGCCTGCCCCAATGATTGACGCCCGAGTGCAGTCCCTTGACGTGGATGACCGGAATGCCGTTCCCGCGGGCGATCGCGAGCAGCTCGGCCGTCTTGTCGACCGCCTTCCAGCCTTCGAGTCCGGTGCTGGACGGCCAAGTCTTCATCGATTCGAAGATCGGCTCGCGCTTCGTGCCGAGCACGCTGTAGTAGATGTCGATCAACACCAGGGCCGGACGCTCGCCGAAGCCGTACAGCTCCTTCTTGCCCCATAACGCATCGTGCTTCTTATCCCGTTCGCTCATGAATGGCTCCCATCCGTACATGTTCATTCCTCCTATGCATTGGTTGGTATTGCTCGTCGCAGGACCCAGGCCGTCTTTGCCTAGACTGCGAGCTTGTTGCCGACCTGTCGAAAATATTGCTTCGCGGCATCCAGCAGGACGACATCGGCATACTTCTGATTCATGTCGTACAGGTTCATCCAATGCGACGACTCGGTGCGGTCGAAGACGCATTCCTCCACGACGCCCATGCGGAACCGTTCGGTCGCGCCGTCCACGACGCTCGCCCTTACGCAGCCGCTCGTCGTCTCGCCGCAGCAGATGACGGTATCGATGCCGAGACTGACGAGGTGGAACAGGAGCGGCGTTCCCTGGAAGGCGCTTGGCGCCGACTTCTCGATGACAAGCTCGCCCTCGATCGGTTTTACCTCGTCAACGATTTCGAAGCCGCGCTTGGCGAGCTCCTTCGGCAGCTTGGAAGGCTCGCGCTTGCGATGGATCCATGGCTTCATGCCGTTCTGCAGCCCCTTCACATGGACAACCGGGATGCCGGTCTCCCTAGCGACGTCGAGCAGTTCGGCCGTCTTGTCGACGGCTGCCCAGCCCTCGAGCCCGGTGCTGCCCGGCCAGGTCTGCATCGACTCGAAGAGCGGTTCGCGCTTCGTGCCGAGCACGCTGTAGTAGATGTCAATCAAGACCAGCGCCGGCCTCGTGCCGAAGCCGTTCGGCTCCCGCTTGCCGTTTAGCGCGTCGTGCTGGCGGTCTCGCTCGGACAAATACTTTTCCCATCCTCTTGAACTCATGTTCTCGCCTCCAATTTATTTATGTTAATAAAACTTACTCGATGCTGACAAATTATTTGCTTGATCTAAGTGTATGGGAGCAGACAGGAGGACGTAAATCACGAGTTATGAATGCCAAAGTTCATAAAGCGAATGACAACGGATACATAATGGAATTTTCAGATAATTAATGGGGGTAAGTGTTGTTCGGTGTGTGAGTTGGTGATAGTATTGTGTTAATAAATCTGACGTTAATGGAGTGGTAGCTATGAATCTGGAACAGATCGAAACCTTCCTGACGGTCTATCAGAACGGTTCCTACAAGAAGGCTGCGGAGCTGCTCTATCTGCCGCAGCCGACGGTCTCGCACCGGATCAGCCAGTTGGAAAAGGAGATCGGCAAGTCGCTGCTCATTCGCGGGAGGGGGAAGGTCAGGCTGACGGAAGAGGGCAAGGCGTTCCTGCCGCATGCCAGGCGGATCATGGGCGCAATTCAGGAAGGGAAGGAGGCGGTGGAGCGGGTAAGCGCCGGGGAGACGGGGAAGCTGTCGATCGGCTGCAACAATTCATTCGCGGCGTATGTGCTGCCGGATGTGATGGATTCCTTCACGGACGATTATCCGCATGTCTCGATCAAGGTCTATTGCTACGCTTCGAATGAGCTCGTCCGACTGATGAAGAATCAGACGTTCCAGCTCGGCGTCACGCGCTATACGAGCAATGACAGCGAGCTTGTCTATCGCCCGATCCACAGCGAACAGACGATGCTGTTCGTGTCGCCCGAGCATCCGTTCGCGAAGCTGAAGAAGGTGCCGCTGGGGGATATTCTGAAGGAGCCGATCGTGACGTACCCGAAGGAGACGCAGTACAGGCAGATGATCGACATGACGCTGGCGCAGTATAATTGTCCCTACAAGCCGAAGTACGAGACGAATAACCTGGCGCTCATCAAGCATTTTCTGATGCGTAACGCAGGGGTGTTCCTGTCGGGGGGCGTCTATATGCGCAGAGAGGTGGAATCGGGGGAGCTGGTTCAATTGGAGATCGAACACAACCCTTTTCCGCTGAGCCAAGTGTTCGTCGTCTATCGCAAGGGCGAGATGAACAGCCTGGATGCGCTGTTCATCCGCCACTTCGAGGAACGCATCAATCAGGGGGCGGGATTGACCCGCATGGTGCGCTAAGCGGTCGCGATGGCTTGGCTCTTCGTGCCGACTGCCTCGAAATATTGCACGGTATAGGGCAGACTGACGACATCGGCATACTTCTGATGCAGATCGTAGAGATTCATGTAGTGGGAGGCTTGCGTGCGGTCGAAGACGCATTCCTCCACGACGCCCATCTTGAAGCGGTAGGTCGCGCCGTCGACGACGGAAGCGCGGACGCAGCCGCTGGTCGTCTCGCCGCAGCAGATGACGGTGTCGATGCCGAGGCTGACGAGCTGGAACAAGAGCGGCGTGCCGTGAAAAGCGCTCGCCGCCGCCTTCTCGATGATGAGCTCGCCCGGCAGCGGTTCGACTTCCTCGACGATTTCGCGGCCTTTCGCGATCATGTCCTCCGTCAGTGCGGAAGTATTGCGCTTGCCCTTGCCGCCGCGCGACCAGCTGTTGACGCCGGTGTGCAGCCCTTTGACATGGATAACCGGTATGCCGTTTGCTCGTGCGGCCGCAAGCAGGATCGAGGTCTGATCGACGGCTTCCCAGCCCTCGATCCCGGTGCTCATCGGCCAGGTCTTGATCGATTCCAGAATCGGCTCGCGCTTCATGCCCAGCACGCTGTAGTAGATGTCGATCAGGAGAAGTGCCGGCTTCGCGCCGAATCCGGCCAGCTCCTTCTTGCCCAGCAAGGCGTCATGCGCCTTATCCTGCTCCGTCATGAAGTCGTACCAGCTCAATTTGCTCATTCGTTCATCCCTCCGCTATTCATTCTCAACGTCATAATAAGTCAGAATATTCTGACTGTAAATGCGCGAATATGAATGGGAACAGCAGAAAAATGAATGTAAGCGCATCAAGCGCAGGTGTGCGGGGAAGCGGAAGTGAGGGAGGGTGCGGGGCATGGGCGGGGGAAGCGGAAGTAGAAATGTCCCTTTCAATGGGTAAATGTCGTGTTGCATTGTAGATTGGGGGCGCGCAGCAAGCGGTTGGCGGTTAGCGGTGATCGAGCAACAAGCAATAAGCAGCAAGAGGTCAGCAATTAGTAGTAATCGGCCATGTGAGATCTTATCGCAAAAACAAGCCCTCCTCCGCGCGGAGAAGGGCTTGTTGCTATTGGGAATCCCTGTTCACACTTCGATCGATTGGATCAAGC
Organism: Bacillota bacterium; assembly: GCA_023433615.1. Taxonomy (GTDB): domain Bacteria; phylum Bacillota; class Bacilli; order Paenibacillales; family Paenibacillaceae; genus Paenibacillus_I. The sequence goes on from JAEZCJ010000090.1 coordinate 45,153, forward strand.
CTTTCAGTTTATCCGCCGACTTGTGCAGCAGTGCCTTCTCTTCTTCTGAGAGGCTGATGTTCAGCACCTCGCGGATGCCGGTGCGATCGACGACGCATGGCACGCCCAGATACACATCCGATACGCCATGGTAGTTGTCGAGCAGCGTGGAGACGTTCAGTACGGCGGATTCGTTGCGCAGAATGGCGGTAACGATCCGGTCGAGCGCCAGCGCGATCGCATAGTAGGTCGCGCCCTTCGCCTCGATGATCTGGTAGGCCGCATCGCGAGTGTTCACGAAGATCTCTTGTTTCGCCTCGTCGGTAATGTCGACGTCCGTACCGGCGACGTTCGCCAGGCTCCAGACCGGCAGCTCGGAGTCGCCATGCTCGCCGATGATGTGCGCGTGCACGCTGCGCGGATCGATGCGCAGATGCTCGCCGATCAGATAGCGGAAGCGCGCGCTGTCGAGCAGCGTGCCGGAGCCGATGACGCGGTGTACCGGCCACTTGGATTTCTTAAGGGAGAAGTAGGCCATGATGTCGACGGGATTCGTCGCGATCAGCAGGATGCCGTCCTTATTGTACTTGAGAACTTCGTCGATGATGCTCTCATAGATGCCGACGTTGCGCTTCAAGAGATCGACGCGCGTCTCGCCGGGCTTCTGAGCGGCGCCGGCCGTAATGACGACGATGTCCGCATCCGCGCAGTCCTCGTATGTACCTGCCCATACCTTCGTGCCGCCGATGAACGGCATGCCGTGATTCATGTCGAGCGCATCGCCTACAGCCTTATTGGCATTGGCGTCGATCAGGACCAATTCATCCATTCTTCCCCTTAGCAGCAGCGTGTAAGCCGTTGTCGAACCTACCGCTCCTACTCCGATGACGACTACCCTTGTTTTCTTCATATCAATGCATCTCCTCTGTGTCCATATAAGGTTTGTTCACGAAATAATACATGTAGCCCATCAGAATGCCGCCGCCGATCATGTTCCCGAGCGTGACGGGGATCAGGTTGTGCAGCACGCCCCCCAGCGAGATCGTGCCGGGATGATTGAGGACCAGCGCGATGGCGAAGGTGCACATGTTCGCGATGCTATGCTCGTAGCCTGAAATGAAGAAGCAGAAGACGAACAGCATCATGGCGAACAGCTTCGGACCGTCGCCCTGCATCCCCATCGGGACGAAGAAGGCGAGGCAGACTAACCAGTTACAGAGCAGGCCGCGGAAAAAAAGCTCGACGATCGGCGCCTGCATCTTCTTCTCGACGACGCTGAGCAGGAAGCCGTTCACGTCCGCGCTCTCGAACAGCCCTGTTGCCCAGATGAGCAGCGCGAATGCAACCGCGCCAAGAATGTTGCCGCCATAGCTCGTAAGCCATAACCGGAGGACGGTTCCCCAGGGCAGCTTGCGGCGCAGCGCGGCGAAGGAGAAGTAGAACGTGTTGCCGGTGAACAGATCGCCGCCGCCGTAGGAGATCAAGATGATCGCGGCGCCGAACGTGAGCGCGGCCATCGGGTACGTCAACGGGGAATGCTCCAGATAGAAGAAGTTCCCTGTCTTGAAGGCGACAATGACGCCGAAGCCGATGAACATGCTGGCAAGCATGGCGCGCAGCACGTAGTGCAGCTTGCTCGTCGTATAAATCTTGTGCTTCTTGAGCGCCAGCTTCTCGACCTGCTGTAAGGGGATAAGTTCCATGATAGCGCGTCTCCCTTCGGGCAGGATGTCGGAATAGCTTCCCACCTGCAACCCAATCATATCCATCCTTGTTGTGATAAGTGTACAAGGCGGGCGGCTGAGCGGAAAGTGATAATTATCACACTAACGCTTTTATAACCGAAAATAAGGGAAAAGGCAAAAGAAATCGATTGACAAAACTAATGATGTTAGTTAATGTAAAACTAACGATATTAGTTATGAGAAGAGGGAATGTGATGAAGATAACAACGTACGGAAAATTGCATCAATTAGCGTTCATGCCAAGACTGTTCCCGGTGAACTGCTATCTCGTGGAGGAAGAGGACGGCTTGACCCTGGTCGACTGCGCGATGCCGTTCAGCGCGAAGGGGATTCTGGCGGCTGCGACAAAGCTGGGGAAGCCGATCCGCCGCATTGCGCTGACGCATGCCCACGGCGATCATGTCGGGGCGCTCGATCGGCTGAAGCAGGCGCTGCCTGAAGCCGAGGTGATGATCTCGACAAGAGACGCCAAGCTGCTGGCCGGCGATACGTCGCTGCAGGCGGACGAACCGCAGCACATCATCCGGGGCGATGTGCCGAAGAAGATCGTCACGCGGCCGGATCGGCTGCTGCAGGACGGCGACACGATCGGCTCGCTCGCCGTTCATGCCGCGCCGGGCCATACGCCGGGGATGCTCGCATTCCTCGACACGCGCATCGGTGCGCTGATTGCCGGCGACGCGATGCAGACGCGCGGCGGCGTGGCGGTCGCCGGCACGCTGATGCCGTGGTTCCCGTTCCCGGCGATGGCCACGTGGCACAAGCCATCGGCGCTCGAGAGCGCGCGCAGGCTGGCCGCGCTGCAGCCGACGCTGCTCGCTGTCGGGCACGGCAAGCTGCTCATGAACCCGTTGCCGGCCATGCAGCGAGCCATCGAACGAGCCGAAGCGGAGCTGGGCAAAGCTGGTCAGAAGCGAGGCGGTCTGCATGCCTAGAGCGGGATTGGACACAACAGCCGTATTGCTGGCCGCCGCCGACATTGCGGACCGGGAAGGGTTGGAGGCGGTAACGCTGGCCGCTCTGGCGCAGAAGCTCGATATCCGCTCGCCTTCGCTGTATAACCATGTGAACGGGCTGGGCGGACTCCGCTTGAAGATGGCCGTATACGCCTTAGAGAAGTTACATGAGTCGATGGCGGAAGCCGCGATCGGAAGGTCAGGCGATGAAGCGGTTCATGCGCTGTGCGATGCGTACATCGGATTCGTGCGCCAGCACCCCGGCTTGTACGAGGCCGCGCAGTTGTCGACGGATAAGTGGGATGAGTCCGTAAAGCGAGCTGGCGGGCAGACGGTCGCCGTCGTGACGCGCGTGCTTGTGGCGTATGGGCTGGAAGGAGATAAGGCGCTGCATGCGGTGCGCATCCTGCGCAGCCTGCTGCACGGCTTCGCGTCGCTGGAACAGAAGGGCGGCTTCGGGCTTCCGCTTGAACTCGATGTCACGCAGCGGATGCTCGTGGACGCGTTTCTGGCAGGCTTGGATGCGATTCGAAGAGAATAGCGGATCGAATAGCGTGCAGTCGCGAAAATGACGAAGCGCTGACTCCAGCCTGAGCTATGCCAGATCCTGCAGTCCGCCCCAGAATACCTTCAAGGCGAAGTAGAAGAACAACGCCGCCGAAGCTAGGGATAGGCCGCGCACGATTCGCGGACCTGCGATCGCGCTGAAGCGGCTGGAAGCCAGAGCGACGCCGAAGGACCACGCAAGCCCCGCGGCGAAGAAGCCGGCAACGAACGTCAGAAGAGTGCCGCCAGCTAGATTCATTCCGGCGACGATCGGGCCGGCGACGAAGGCGAACCAGACGATGACTGTCGGGGAAGAGAGCGCAAGACCCGCGCCCATGAAGAAGGCTGCGAGCGACGATTGGGCTTTCGACTCGCCGTCGGTCTTCAGCGGCTTGGGCTTATACGATTCGCGAAGCATTGCATACGTCAGATAGAGGAGTACGGCTGAGCCGACGATCCAGAGCGCCCATCGAACGAGCGGAATCTCAAAGACGAAGCTCATGCCCAGCAGGGCAAGGGAGAGGTAGAACAAGTCGCCGAAGCAGGAGCCGAAGCCCAGCATAAAGGAAGGTCGGAAACCGCGTTCCATGCCAGTCTTCATCAAGGCGACATTGACCATGCCGAGGTCGAAGCAGAGGGATAAACTGAAGAGGAAGCCTTCGCTGAATGCAACAATGTTGGACATGTAAAATTGCTCCTTCTTGAGGGGTCGTATCTCCTCATTCTAGAGCAAATTGTCAAATTCTTCAATTAACATGTGAGGTATTATTACACGAGCAAGCTGCAGCGCACCGCCTGATAAGCACGTTCACGTGCTGTCAACGTACCGACAGTGCCCGCACCGTGCGGAACGGAATGCCCGTCTTCTGAACGACATCCATCATGGACGCGCCTGGATGCTGCTCGAGGTAAGCCTTGACAGCTAGCACCTCGCGCCGTTCTGCCAGCAGGCAGTCCGCGCATAAGCTCGAATGGGCAGCCAGCGTAAGCTTGCTGCAGTGCGCGCAATTGACGATTTTCATGCTCATCATCTCCCGGTATGCGTATATGGTCATAGTATTCGTCAGGATCCGATATCTATTGGGGGTACATTGGGCAAAAGTTTCGATAAAAAGTCACATCCTGCTCAATACTTCCATTATCGACGATAATCGTGGGCGGCGCATGGCTAATTGGAACCGTTTTTCTAGTGCCGGAAGCGCATAGCAGACGAGGGACACCCCGCATGATGCGGTGCGTCCCTCGCTCCGTTAACAGTTCGATCCCGGCTTGCCGCTCCGGTTCATCGGCTTCGGCTCCGTATCGTTACCGAGCCGATCCCCGAATTGATCCAGCCTCCCGGGGCTGGCTGCGGGACCGTTGTTCTTCGGCTTGTTGTTTCTGCCCGACATGGCATTCACCTCCGGCTGTCCATTGTTAGAATGAGCGCCGAAGGGTGGTTTCATGCGTGCCAGAGGCTGCTACAGTTCCCACCATTTTAAGTATAGGAACGGGTCGACAGCTCCGTATGACGGCGTACGCTTGTACATGCCGAAATGCAGATGGGGCAGGAACTTGCCCTCCGTGCCTTCTGGACCATAGCCCGAGCTGCCGACGTAGCCGATCAGTTGGCCCTTCGAGACTGTTGTCCCCGTCTTGATGCCGGATGCATAGCCGCTCAAGTGCGCATAATAAAATTCCGTGTCGTGATCGACGCGAATCGTGATCCGCCAGCCGCCGTATTCGTTCCAGCCCGCACGGACGATCGTACCGGAGAGCGCGCTATAGACGGGCGTCCCCTTCGGGGCGAAAATATCGACGCCTTCATGCGTGCGAGGCTGCGTGCCGTCCGGCGACCAGGTGCGGCTGTCCGCATAAGTATTGGTGAACGCGGTGTATGTGCCGGCCTTAAGCGGCAGGATGCCGTCCAGATAGGCAGCCGGTTTGCGAGGAACATAAACCGTTAGGCCGGTCCATATATTCGACGGGTTCGCGATTTGAGGGTTCGCCTTGATCAGCTTGTCGAGCGGAACGCCGTGACGAACGGAAATTTTCCACAGCGTATCGTCAGGCTGGACCGTAACGGCGAAGACATTCGCGGGATCCGGAACCTGCAGCAATTGGCCGTTAAGCAGCATGTTGGACGTCAGACCATTCATCTGCTTGAGCTTGTCTACGGTCGTGCCGTGCTTGACGGAGATGCTCCAGAGCGAATCGGATGGCTGCACGACATAGGTCGCGGCCGAGGCCGTGAGCGGGAATGCGAGCGCGGCTGCCAATACGCCGCCGGCGATAAACTTCATCGCGCGTTTCATCATGATCCTATCTACCTCCCTGCAATCTAGGTTGGTTACGTTCTCATAGTACTAGATGAGCAGGAGGATGATATACCGTTAAATGTTGGCATCCGCTATAATGGATGGGATAGAAGGAGAGGAGGTGCCGGTATGACGATTGGCGCCCGTGTCATCAAAACAGGCCTTGCAGTCGCGCTCGCGATCTACCTTAGCGGCATCTTCGGCTTCGCTTCGCCCATCATTGCCGCGGTCGCGGCGATCTTCACGATCCAGCCGACGGTCTATCGGTCTTGGCAGCAGGTGCTAGATCAGGTGCAATCGAACGTGCTGGGAGCGGTCGTCGCGATCTTAGCCGTGCGTCTGCTCGGGAGCACGCCGATCTCGATCGCCATTGTGGTGATCGTCGTGATCTTAATCAATATACGGCTGCGCATGGAGAACGCGATCGGATTAACGCTCGTAACGGTCGTGGCCGTTATGGATGCGCATACGGAGGGCTGGGCGTTCGCGCTGGAGCGATTCTCGATGGTCATGACGGGGATGGGGTGCGCTTTTGTCGTGAACGTGCTCCTGTTCCCCCCGCGGCCCAAGCATCAATTCACCGAGCAGGTCCATGCGGCGTACGAGAGCTTGTCCCTGCTCTTGCGGACCGCCATCTCGAACGAGATGAAGGAACAGGTTCATCGGGAAGAGAAGGAGAAATTGCACGACACGCTGCGCAAGCTGGATGAACGTTACAAGCTGTTCGAGGAGGAACGCGTGCTGCGAATGAAGCATAAGCAGGAGCGGGCCAGGCAGCTGCTCGTGTCCAAGCAGATGATCAAAGCGCTGCAGAAGGGCGCGGACCTGCTGGATGTCGTGCAGGAGCATTATTGGTCGGCGCCGGGCGCTGATGCATGGGCACGCCGCTTCGATAGGCAGATCGAAGAGCTGACCAAATACCATGAGTATATCTTGCTCAAGTCCGAGGGCAAGACGAAGCCAGGCGTTCAGATGGAGCCGGAGCAGGAATCGGAGGACAGGTTCACGGATGAATTGGCGAGCTATCTGAGCGACGAGCCTGGCGAGCGCAAGCGGCTCGTCTTCGTCGCATCGTCGCTCTTCGAATATGCTTATCATCTGAAGCGGCTCGACAAGCTGCTGGATCAAGTGCATGAGAGGCAAGTTTAATCGCGATATTCGGAAGACGAGAGCAGCGAGGAAGAGGCAGTATGGCAAGAGCCCCCGGTGCGCGCAACCAGACGCGAACCGGGGGCTTTGTGATGCCAGTTGCCCGTTATCCTCTGTCGTTCTTGCCCTTCACGTGCTGGAAGTTGGTGCGAATGAACTTGCCGTTAGACATAGCCTGCTCCTTCTGCGGCGTCAGGCGCGGATCGGTGCGGCCTTCATGGTGATTATCGAATTCGAGCTCGACGAGCTCCCATTCGGTCTGGCCCAGCGTTAGATCCGACGGGAATGTATCGCCGCGGTTCAGGCGGCGTTCGCGGCCGGCTTCATCCTGATAGATGCCGTCTGTCTCGACGGTCTCGCCGGACATCGGGGGCATATTGTAATGCTCGTTCTTCTCGCTCATGGCGGCTGCTGCCTCCTTGATGTTCAAGTCCTTATAGGCCGTGCTTCGGTACGGCGGCGCGATCCGCATTCGACTGCTTGCGCGAGGCCGCAGCCTTGCCCTTGCCGGTCTGATCGGCTAACGATTGCGCCTTAGCGGCTTGGCGCTGCGGATTGGACGGTTGTTCGCCTGACACGGGCGGACCCTCCTTTCGCATTATAAATTAGGCACCTCTTCAGTGTGCCACGCGAGAAGTGGAATTATGAGCGGGGAGTGGGGGAGGTTATCACGATTTCAAAAAGACCGCGCGTCAGCGCCGAGAAGGTTGAATGAAGCTTAGGGACTGAGGAGCGGAGCGTAGGCAAACCTACGAGAGCACCGGAAGGCCCGGCTGAATTCAAGATTCGACGCCGAATAAGCTTCGAAGCATAATCTTCGCGATCACGCGCGGTCACATGAGGCGGAGGTCGCAGGAGGGGCAGTGGGGGTGCAAGTGCGTAATCGGCTCCGAGCATGCCGGACACGTATCCTCGAAGGGCTGGATTGGGGATGGCGCAATATTACCCGCATGGGCGGGCGCATTGGGGTCGTTCTCGGTGCTGGAACGCAGGTGAGCGGGCGTCTCGAATAGCGTCTCCATGAAAGCCTTAAGCTCGGCATGCCGGCCGGAGTCATCCGTCGAGATGCGAATGACCCAGCCCATGGCGCCTACGATACTTCCTGCGAATACCAGCACGATCGTCGTGCCGGCCACATCCATCCAACTGATGTCTCCCAACCGAATCACCGCCATCCTAACGTGATAGGGACCACTGACGATTAAGCGAGATACCTTGCCTCCAGCTTCTTGCCCCCGAACCAGAACATGGCGATGACCGATACGGCGACCGCGATGCGCCAAGGCTCGTTCATGATGTCGGTGATGTCGAAGCTGAGCAGCGATAACGAGATGATCATGACGGCCTTGCCGAGCATGATGGCGAGCATGAACGTCTGGAACCGAACCGTGCTGAGGCCCGAGGCCAGATTGATCAAGAATGAGGGCGAGAACGGGAAGCATGCGAGCAGGAAGATCGGCGTGAAGCCCTTGCGTTCGATCCAATGGAAAAAACGCTGCGATGCTGGTACGCGCCGCTGCAGCCACGTGCCGAATCGACCGCCCAGCTTGCGCGCGACCCAGAATACGAGCATCGAGCCGGCCGAGACGCCGATCCAGGAGTATAGGATGCCGAGCCACAACCCGTATACGTTGGCATTGGCGGCGACGAACAGCACCAGCGGCAGGATCGGCAGGAATGCCTCGATGAGCGGGAGGGCGATGCCGGGCAGCGGACCGAATGCCGAGTAACTCTCTATCGTCTGCTGCAGCTGGGTACCGTCCATCTGCTGCAGTTCTTGTATCCAAGCTTGTATGGATTCCCACATGGAACGAACCACTTCTCTCTACTATGAAATACGAGGCTTAGACGGCTCCGATGAGCTGCCGGAGGACCGGAAAGGGAATAACAGGTACAGCAGTCCGATGAGCCCGAACAGGAGCGCGCTGATCCATACGACATCGGATTCGCCGCGAACGTGCGCGATGACGCCGCCTGCGACAGGGCCGATCATGACGCCGATCCCTTCGACTGTCGAGAATATTCCCCAGCCTAGCCCTTGCTGCTGCGGAGGAACATAGGAGGCCAAGAGCGCGTTCCACGACGGCAGAACCGCAGCGTAGGAGAGGCCGAGCACGACGGCCAGCAGAATGCACTGCCAGAGCGGCGGAGTCGAGGCCAAGAACGCAAGCGTCAGCGCGAACATGCCGAAGCCGCCTACGAGGAATAGCTTCTTGCGCCCGACCCGGTCGGAGAGACGCCCCATCGGCATGAGGCCTAGCACGGTGCAAGCGCCGCCGGCTAAGAGCAGCAGCGAGTATTGGGTCGGGTCGATGCCGAGCTCCTTCTCGGCGAAGCTGGGCAGGATCGGGACGAGCATGCCGGCGCCTGCCGTCTGCAGGATCATGCCGGGCAGCAAGAGCCGCATCTGCCGTAGCTTATCGCGCAGCATCGCCAGCTGCTGCGCGAGCGGGATCGTAAGCACGGGCCGCTCCTGCCTGTTGCTGATGAAGAGCGATAGCATCCAGGCAATCACGGACAGCGCGACCAAGAGCCAGTAAGTGATCCCGGGGCTGTAATCGAGCAGCAGGTTGCAGACGACCGGACCTGCGCCGATGCCCGCGAACCATATCGTGTACAAGTAGCCCATCTGCGTGGCGCGATTCTCGTCCGCCACCTTCGTCAGGCAGACGATCCAGATCGGCGAGACCCCGACGCCGAACAGCGCGGCGGCGGCGATGAATAGCCAAGGCGTATCGGCGTATTGGAACAAGAACACGCCTCCGAGCGATAGGAGAAGTCCGGCATGGACGATCGTGCGAGCCGAGAAGCGGTCCAGCAGCCAGCCGATCGCGATCTTGAGCGCGGTGTCCGTCACGTAATGAGCCGTGATGGCAACGCCGATTATATCGAGCGACAAGCCGAGTACCTTCTGGCCATAGATCGGCATGAAGCTGATGGCCACGGCACCGCGGACGAATTCGACGAAGAACAGGATAACCGAGAAGAGAATGATCTCGTTGCCGAAGGAACGGCCAAGATTGAATTTCACTGCGCTTGCCCCTTTGTGAACGGAATATCGCGCCCCCAGGTTGATCGGATGCTGTCGGGGCTGCGGGCGCCTACCCTATCATTATAGACATATTGGCAGGAAAATCCATCACCTGCTTCTCCGCAGCATCGCTTGGACGTGGCCCGCGCGAGGAAATTCTTCTGTCTATTAAACGATCAGGGTCGGCCATTAGTTTCAAGATTGCGGCTCTAAGCGTTGGCCGACAGAATGGCTGCCGGTTAGTTGAGCGTGTTGCTTCTGGCAGTTTTCCCGCGGATTGGGTATACTAGCCATGTGCACGCGAACAACTTTTGTGAACGCGTGTTCAAAATCTGTCGGGAATGGGAGTGGACGAATTGGAATACACGTACATGGGCAAATCGGGGATGCGCGTCAGCCGGCTCTGTCTGGGGACAATGAACTTCGGCGTAGATACGGACGAGCAAGAATCATTCCGGATCATGGATGCCGCGCTGGATGCGGGCATTAATTTCTTCGACACTGCGAATATATACGGCTGGGGCGAGAATGCGGGACGGACGGAGGAGATCGTCGGACGCTGGTTCGCGCTCGGCAGCGGACGTCGCGAGAAGACGGTGCTCGCGACGAAGTTCTATGGCGACATGCATGATCCGCTGGACGGTCCGAACCGTAAGGAAGGACTGTCCGCGTACAAAATGCGCCGTCACCTCGAGGGCTCGCTCCGTCGTCTGCAGACCGATCACATCGAGCTGTACCAGATGCATCACGTGGATCGCAACGTCAGCTGGGACGAGCTGTGGGGCGCGTTCGAGACGGCCGTGACGCAGGGCAAAATCGGCTATGTCGGCTCCAGCAACTTTGCAGGCTGGGACATTGCCGTCGCGCAGGGCGAGGCGAAACGGCGCGGCTTCTTGGGCCTCATCTCCGAGCAGCATAAGTATAACCTGCTCTGCCGCCTGCCCGAGCTGGAAGTGCTGCCGGCATCGCAGGCGCTGGGCCTGGGCGTCATTCCTTGGAGCCCGCTTGACGGCGGCTTGCTGTCAGGCAACGCGCTCCGCGGCGGGGCGGGCAAGCGCAGCGGCGACGCGAAGCGCGTCGAGCAGCATCGGGCGCAGCTCGAAGCGTATGCGGCCTTCTGCGACGAGCTCGGCGAGCGCGAGGATGTCGTATCGCTGGCTTGGCTGCTCGCGAACCCGGCGGTCACTGCGCCGATCATCGGCGTGCGCACGCTGGAGCAGTTCGAGCGCTCGCTGCGCGCAGTCGAGGTGAAGCTCGACGAGTCGTCGATGAAGCGGCTGGACGAGATTTTCCCGGGGCCGGGCGGGGATGCGCCGCGGGCGTACGCTTGGTAATTCGGTGAGGAACGCGAAGAGGCGTCCCTTCGTCATCTTGCGATGACGGGAGGGGCGCCTCTTGTCAGTGTTGCGGCGTTCGGGATTAGTCTAACTGCGGGAATTGTGCGCTGTGATAGCCATTGGCAGCAAATATTGCATTGAGGTTGAATTCCTTACCTTCCGCGTACCAAACGCTTATGTCAATATCGACGGTATTGCCGCTCACAGATACAGAGGAAGGCTGTATCGGCGGAGCCATGAAATCGAGTAAGTCAAAGATGTTATAGCTGTTGATATCGTCGACCCCGTCTATGGCTTCGACATTTGCGCTGAACGTGACGCGGAATACGCCGTCGCCCCGATCCTCCAGATCGGTTACCGCTACGCCGTCTGGAGGCGTCGTGACATGGATAACCGCAAGCTGGGATGCAAGGCCCGCGCCGTCCAGGACGACAACATAAACGTCATAATTCGTATTGTCGGACGGTAATGATCCCGTCACGAATAGCTCGGTCGTATTGGCAGCTATCAATCGGCTGGAGGCATCCAATGCGTCATGATCGCCGCTGTCGTGGCCCGCAATGATCTGACTTGCGGTCGGTTCAGATGCTTCGTCCGGCAGAACGACATAATACGCGGTACCTTCTTCATCCAAACGGAGCTCAAAAGCGACTTGCTTGCTGGCAGGCAGTTGAGGAGTGCCGACCCTAGGGAAGCCTAAGGTGTAGCTAGGCGGTGTCGTGTCCTCGTTCTCGATCGGCAATACCGTGTAGGTTTCGCTCATGACCGGACTGTTCGTCATGCCGTCCTTCATGGCAATGGCCTTGATTGTAGTGGCTTCTATGATGTGAATAGGTTGACCTTCCATATAGTAATAGCTGGCCGTTGTAGGGTCGCCGCCGTTCAACGTGTAGTACACGGATGCGCCGACCGTTGTCGTAGTCAAGGAGACGTTGGTGCCGTACTCGACTTCTCCGCCAGCCGGATTAGCTGTCGGTATGGCGACTTGTTCGGGAGCTGCAATCGTAAAGGATACGGTCATGACCTGGCTGTTGTAATAGCCGGACCTGACGGCGATGGCCTTGACCGTGACCGCGTTCGTGATCGTGATTGGTCCTTCATACAACGTGCTGGTATGCGTCGGCGTGCTGCCGTCCGTCGTGTAGTAGATGGAAGCGCCGGATGTGCTTGTGCTGAGCGTCACGGTTGTTCCGGACGCGACCTCGCCGCCTGCAGGGCTGGCCGAAGGCGCAGAAGCCGTCGACACAGATGGTGAAGGCGAAGTTGACGGCTGAGGCGTCGTTACTTCCTCTTTGTCTGCCGGTTCTTCCTCTGTACCACCCTGTAGGAGCGCAGCTTTGGCTTCCGGATCTTCGATCCATTGCTTCTTCACTGGATCGTAATTCGCTATTGCATCCTTGGTCGTATACGAATCCAGAACCAGCTGCTGTCGGGTTGCGTTCGCTTTGCCGCCGAAAGCGCCATCCTCCGCAGCCACAAGCTTCTTCTCGATCGCTAGGGCGACATAGCCCTTCGCCCAATCGGACACGGATGCGTCGTCGATTCCAGTTGTCTTCTCCGCTTGATCCTTGAGACCGAGCCCTTTAACGAGGAATGCGGCAAGCTGCTCCTTGGTGACGTTTCCTGCCGGGTCGAATTTGCCTTCACCCATGCCGTCCGTGATTCCGGCTTTTTTGACGGCCTCGATGAAGGGGAGTGCATAACCGTTGGCGGCATCATCGGCCTTCACGTCCGAGAAGCTGGACGTCTTCAACGAAGTATCGACCTTCAGGCCGAAGATCAATGCGGCGACCTTGGCGAATTGCGCGCGATTCATCTCGTCCTTCAGTCCGAAACTCCCTTCGGAGACCCCGTCGAAGATTCCCGCCTCGATCATAGCGTCGAATTTAGCCTTCGTGGCGGCATCCAAATCTTTGAGATCTTGAAAATCCGCCGATGTCTTCGCGCTTACAGGCTCTGCGGATAACATGGGCATGCAGATAACCAGTGCCAATAACATGCATAGCCATCTTGCTCGTTTTCTCATACATCAACCTCCGTAACATCGAATAAGTTCAATTGTTATTATATCGGTAAAAAATGGCTAAACGTTTAGAGATTTATGTAAGGGAAAGTGACATTTCCGCTCGAAAAAAGATACCCTTACGCCAAACGTCTTCATCAAGACGAATGTTGCGAGGATATCTCATCTGTCGGGCTGTCGCATGGCGCGATTATGATTATGCCTGACCGCTGTCGCTTCCTTGTTCCATGTAGACGACTTCCCAGATGTGGCCGTCGGGGTCCTGGAAGCTGCGGCTGTACATGAAGCCGTGATCCTGCGGATCGCCAGCTGCCGAGCCGCCGGAGGCAAGCGCCTTGTCGGCCAGCTCGTCCACCTGCGCTCGGCTGTCGGCAGAAATAGCGACCATCACTTCCGTCGTCATGGACGTGTCGGCAATCGACTTGCTCGTGAAGGATTGGAAGAACGGTTCGACGAGGAGCATCGCGAAAATATTGTCTCCGATAACGAGGCAGCCGGCATTCTCATCCGTAAACGCCGGATTGAACTCGAATCCGAGCGCTTGGAAGAATCGAATCGAAGCTTGCAAATCTTTCACCGGCAAATTCACGAAAATCATATTGGACTTAATAGCCATTTTTCATCACCTCATGATTGGTTTCGTTATTGCTTGATTAAAATATAACCAATGAGGAATATTCCTGTCAAGGAATATTTTTGTGCAGTGCACGATAGTGTTTGTACATCACATTCCAGGGTTTAAGGGTCGGAAAATAGCGTGTAAAAGTACAACTAATTCACGAGGTGCACCATGAGCGTGAAGTTGAGTGTAATAAAGTGCAACAATTATTGATGAGACCGGCCGATTTGGGATACCGGGCATTACTAGTGGTAGACAAAGCATCTATCTGCTCGAAAGCGGCATGTTCGGAAAGAATAGATGCATGATCCTGCACGAAAAGAACCGCCAGGAGATCAGGAGATCTCCGGCGGTTATCGTGACGGTCATGGAATCACATGCCGGCCCATAGTCGGTTGCCAGCACAACTCCGCTAACAGCATACGGCTAGATCAAGAAATTGAACAGATGCGGGTCCTTGTTCAGCTCCAGGAAGCTGATGCCCTTGTTGCGCATCCGCGCAATGAGCGGCTCGTAGTCCTCCCGGTGCGTCAGCTCGAGGCCGACCAGCGCGGGACCGTTATCCTTGTTGTGCTTCTTCGTATACTCGAAGCGGGTGATGTCGTCGCCGGGACCTAGCACATCGTCGAGAAATTCGCGAAGCGCGCCTGCCCGCTGAGGGAAGTTGATCATAAAGTAATGCTTCAGCCCTTCATAGATCAACGACCGCTCCTTGATCTCCTGCATCCGGTCGACGTCGTTGTTCCCGCCGCTTACGATGCAGACGACTGTCTTGCCGGCAATCCGGTCGCGATACGCATCAAGCGCCGCGATGGGCAGCGCGCCGGCCGGCTCAGCGACAATGGCGCTCTCGTTGTACAACTCCAGCATCGTCGTGCATACCTTGCCCTCCGGCACCAGGGCGATATCGTCGAGCAGCTCCCGGGACAGCTCGAACGTCATGTCGCCGACCCGCTTAACAGCGGCCCCGTCGACGAACTTGTCGATCTGTTCGAGCGCCGTGACGACGCCGTTATCGAGCGAGACGCGCATCGAAGGCGCGCCTTCCGGTTCTACGCCGATCACCGAGGTCGCTTGCGACACGCTCTTGATATAAGTCCCGACCCCGGCAGCAAGGCCGCCGCCGCCGATGGTCAGGAACACGTAATCGGGCAGCTCGCCGGCATCCTCGATGATTTCGAGCCCGACCGTGCCGTTGCCGGCGATGATGCGGGGATCGTCGAACGGATGAATGAACGTCATGCCATGCTGTTCTGCCGCTTGTACAGCCTCTGCGTACGCATCGTCGAACGTATCGCCGACAAGCACGACTTCCACTGCATGACCGCCGAAGAAGGACACCTGGCGCACCTTCTGTCGCGGCGTCGTGCTCGGCATATAGATTTTCCCCGGGACACCAAGCGCATGGCAGGAATAAGCGACTCCCTGCGCATGATTGCCTGCACTGGCGCACACGACTCCTTTAGCCAGCACGTCCTGCGGCAGCGTCCGCATGACATGATAGGCGCCGCGGATCTTGAATGACCGGACGACTTGCAGGTCTTCTCGTTTCAGCAGGACCGTGCAGCCGTATCGCTCCGACAGCACGCGGCTGTGTTGAAGCGGCGTGCGGACGACAACCTCCTTCAAGAGATGCTGCGCCATTACGATATCGCCGAGCTTAACCCCGTTCATGCTCTCTCCCGAATGCATCATGGACCTCTCCCTCTTCCTCCTGAAAATAAAAAAATCCCGTCCCGGCAAGGGACGAGATGTACTCGCGATACCACCCTCATTCCGCCGGACTCGTCCCCAATCGCGCATCTGCATGCGGGAATGGATCGGTGCCATCGGCGGCACTCAGCAACGTACGTGTTCATACGCGGTCCGGGTAACGGCGGACGTTCCGTCTTCGCTTACGCTCCGGCGGGAGGTTCGGCTTAAGCTTCTCCGGGATGATATAGCGCCTGGCGGCAAAGATCGGCTTGCAGCGAATGCCGACTCTCTGGGCAATGCCTATCCGGCGTACGGGTTCCCTTCATCGAATGTGGAAATATGGTTTCTTTTGTTATACCCCTGGCGCAAGCTATTGTCAACATCCGGCCAGCAACTTCCATTTTGCCTGCTCGTTCGAGTTGGTAAGTTAAGGGAACTAACCGGGCATGCATGCTTTCCTTATATTAATCTAACATCTCGTCCCCATAATGAATGCAAGAAGATTGTTGTGTTACAGCGGCCTCACGGCACTTTCGGACTAGGCACAAGGGGCGGGAGAGGATTCATACGAGTGTGAAAACGGCTTGCGCAAGGTTCAAAAGTTGTAAGTGTAAGGTCATAGTTTGCGGAATCTTACGGGTAGTTCTGAAGAACTATTCATATACCGTTTGATTAGTTCTAAAGTATTTGACTTTTGGAGATTTGGCCTGTTTAATTAGAAGTAGATACATATTATGCGACAAGATTCGAGAATAATTTACAATAATTGTCACTATTGGGGTGATATATCCATGTCTGTCAATCGCAAACGGATCGGTGACCTGTTGGTAGAGGCTGGCGTAATTTCGGAGGAGCAACTGGGTCAAGCGCTGGCCCAACAGCGCGAGCTCAAGATGCGGCTTGGCGACGTGTTGATCTCCCAACGCTACATTACCGAGCAGCAGTTCATTGAAGTGCTGGAGTTCCAGCTTGGGATTCCGCATGTCCAGCTGTTTCGCCAGAAAGTCGATCCGAAGGTCATTAACCTCGTTCCCCAGAAGCTCGCGGCGCAGCACGTGATCATTCCGCTGCGGCTCGAAGGAAGCAAGCTGACGGTGGCAATGGCGGATCCGCTCGATTATTTTGCGATCGATGAGCTCAGAATGGCGACTGGACTGCGTATCGAGCCTGTCATTGCGTCGAAGGACGAGCTGCTGCGTGCCATTAATCGCTATTACGGCATGCAGGAGTCGATCGACGCGATCTCGCAGAATTTGCAGGCACGCGAGACGGAAGAACCCCGAACGCAGGCGCAGGAAGAAGAGGATTCGCCGGTCGTCAAGACGGTGAATCAGATCATCCTGCAAGCCGTTCAGATCGGCGCGAGCGACATTCACTTCGATCCGCAGGAAGACAGCTTCCGTATCCGCTATCGGGTCGACGGCATCATGCGGACGGAGCGGGTGCTGCCGCCCGGCATGCAAGGCGTCATCGTGGCGCGTGTCAAGATCATGGCGAACCTGAACGTCGCCGAGCGGAGGCTGCCGCAGGACGGCCGGGTCGAGATGGACGTCGCGTTCCGCAAGGTCGATCTCCGGATCTCGACGCTGCCGACGATCCACGGCGAGAAGGTCGTGATGCGGATTCTCGACCTAGGCCAAGCGCTGACCGAGATCGATAAGCTGGACTTATCGGCACACAATTTTCGGCTGTTCAGCAAGGGGATCGCAGGTCACAGCGGCGTCGCCCTCATTACGGGACCGACGGGCAGCGGCAAAACGACGACGCTCTACTCGGCGCTGGCGCGGCTCAATAACGAAGACCGCAACATCATCACGGTCGAGGACCCGGTCGAATACCAGCTTCACGGAATCAATCAAGTGCAGGTGAACGCGACGACCGGACTCTCGTTCGCGCGCGGGCTGAGGACGATATTGCGGCAAGACCCCGATATCGTCATGGTGGGCGAGATCCGCGATCTCGAGACGGCGGAGATCGCGATCCGAGCGGCGATGACCGGCCACCTCGTACTGAGTACGCTTCATACGAACAGTGCGGTCAGCACCATTACGCGTCTGATCGACATGGGCGTCGAACCGTTCTTGATCGCTTCGGCGGTCAACTGCGTCGTCGGTCAGCGGCTGGTCCGCCGGATCTGCCCGCATTGCGCGGAGACGCAGCGGCCCGGCGAGGAAGAGAAGCGGCTGCTCGACAAGTACGGCTTCGAGGTAGAGACCGTTCGCCGCGGGATCGGCTGCGCGGAGTGCGGCCGCAGCGGCTACAAAGGCCGCCTAGGCATCCACGAAGTACTGTCGCTCGACGACACGTTCCGCTCCATGGTGCTCGACCGGAAGGCTGACAGCGAGTATGCGGCCCACGCCGAGACGATCGGACTGATCCCGATGGTTATGGACGGTCTCGAGAAGGTCGCTCAGGGGAAGACATCCGTTGCGGAAGTGTTCCGCGTGACGGGAACGGAATGACGGTTCATTCCGATAACGGGCAAGGTAACGGTTCCGGGTACAGCGCCGGCCATTCGCGCAAGCGACAACTTGGATGAGGAGGGCGAAGCGTGCACATTAACGAGTTATTGGCCATGGCGCATCAGAACAAAGCATCCGATGTCCATCTCACGGTCGGATCGCCGCCGATGTTCCGGATTCACGGGAGTCTCTCGCCGGTATCCGAGCAGGTGCTGGCAAGGACGGACATTCTTGACATGATTCGCGATCTGCTCTCGACGGAGCAATATGAACAATTCATGGAGACGGGCGACGTTGACCTGTCCCACGGCATTCCCGGCGTATCCCGATTCCGGGTTAACGCTTATAAGCAGAAAGGCAATGCGGCATTGACGATCCGTCTGATTCCGCAGAACATTCCGTCGATGGAACAGCTTGGGCTTCCGAAGATCGCGGAGGAATTCGCAGGCAAGCCGCAGGGCTTGCTCCTCGTAACCGGTCCGACCGGCAGCGGCAAATCGACGACATTGGCCGCAATTCTCGACTACATCAATCGGACGCGCAGCGATCATATCATCACGCTGGAGGATCCGATCGAATTCGTACATAACCACAAGTCATGCATCGTCAACCAGCGCGAGATCGGCGTCGACACGGCGTCCTTCGCAAGCGGCCTCCGCGCGGCACTGCGGCAGGATCCTGACGTGGTGCTCGTAGGCGAGATGCGCGACCTCGAGACGATCTCGATCGCCATTACGGCCGCCGAGACGGGTCACCTCGTATTCGGCACGCTGCATACGGCAGACGCGCCGCAGACGATCGACCGGATCATCGACGTGTTCCCGCCGGAGGCGCAGCAGCAGATTCGCGTTCAGCTGTCCTCCGTGCTGCTCGGCGTAATGGCGCAGCGGCTGCTGCCGACGGCGGACGGCGCAGGCCGAGTCGCCGCCATCGAGGTGCTGGTGAATACGCCGGCCGTCGCGAACTTGATCCGCTCCGAGAAGATCCATCAGATCCGATCGGTCATGCAGACCGGCCGGGCGCAAGGGATGATCACGATGGACAGCGCGCTGCGCGAGCTGCTCCAGAAACGGGTCATCACGATGGAGACGGCGAAGGAAGCGCTGTTCGGCTTCGCGGACCTGCAATCTTAGCTTTATTCGATAGGAGGGAGCACCGTTGCCGAAGTTCAAATATCGGGCAGTCGACAATCAGGGGCTCCTGCATACAGGCATTGTCGAAACGAACAACTACGACGCGGCACTGAACGAGCTGCGGCAGAAGGAACTGTGGATTCTCGATCTGTTCGACCTCAGCACGAGCTTGCTGCATCGGGAGATAACCTTCGGCAAGCCGAAGGTGAAGGTCAAGCATTTCACCGTGTTCTGCCGCCAGCTCGCGACGTTATACAAGTCGGGCGTCAGTCTCGTCGAAGCCGTCCGAACGCTGAGCGCCCAGACCGAGAGCAAGACGCTCAAGAAGGTGCTCAAGGACGTCTCGGACGACATGGCGCAGGGGATGCAATTCTCGGCGGCATGCGCCGCGTACCCTTGGATATTCAACACGATCTTCGTCAACATGGTGCGTGCCGGAGAGGCAAGCGGTACGCTTGACGGGATGCTGGACAGGCTGGCGGTCATGTTCGAGAAGGAATATGTCACCAGGGAGAAAATCAAATCTGCCATGGTCTATCCGCTCATTATGGGCGCAACGACAATATTGGTTGTGGCGCTGCTCCTGGTATTCGTGGTGCCGATGTACGTGGACAGCTTCGCGTCGATGGGACTCGAGCTGCCGCTCATTACGCGAATCGTCGTCGCGCTCAGCAATTTCGTCGTTCAATCCTGGTATCTGCTTCCGATCTTCTTCTTCGCGCCGATTATTGCGTTTAACCTGCTAAGCAAGAATCCGAAGGGAAGCTATTGGCTTGACCTCGTCAAGCTGAAGCTGCCGGTATTCGGGACGCTGAACCACAAGCAATCGATCGCCCGGTTCTGCCGGACATTCAGCTCGCTCTACGCCGCTGCCGTCCCGATGCTCCAGATCATGGATATCACGGCCAACGTCGTCGGCAACAAGGTGATCGGCAAGGTCGTGCGCGATTCGCGCGAGGAGCTGCGAGGCGGGCAATCGATCGCCAAGCCGTTCCAGGATTCCTGGACGTTCCCGCCGATGGTCGTGCATATGCTCGTCGTCGGCGAACAGACGGGCGCGCTCGACTCCATGATGGACAAGGTCGCCGACTTCTACGAGACCGACGTCGACATGATGGCAGACCGGCTGAAGTCGCTGCTCGAGCCGCTCATGATCCTCGCGCTGTCGGGCATAGTCGGCACGATCGTGCTGGCGGTCATGCTGCCTAGCTTCAAGCTGATGGAGAACATCGGCCAACTGTAGGGGCCGATTGTGATCGCGAAGCATCGCGTTGTAGCGTATTCGACGTCGAATCTTGAACGCTGGCGCAATTTCCGGTGCTCATGTAGCTTAGACTACACTCCGCTCCTCAATTGCTACCATCGTCCAACCTTCTTGGCGCTGACAACCGGCCATTATGAATTCGTTTCGCTCAACCACGGTAACAACAGATGTTGTTATAGATGATCACCCATTACATTATTCAGGGAGGGACTACTATGAAGTCATTGTTCCAAGGACTCATGAGCAAGTCGAAGAAGAAGCAGAAAGGCATGACGCTGGTCGAACTGCTGGCCGTTATCGTTATCCTGGGCGTAGTAGCGGGTATCGGTACGATTGCTGTTGGCAATATCATCGAAAATGCGAGAGAGGATGCGGTAACAAGACAAGAAGAGATGATCTCGCAAGCAGTAAGGCTGTACCTCATGGACAATGATACTACCACCGCTCCTACCTCTACGCAGTTGGCCCCTTATTACGAAGGGGATGCAGATCTTTCAGAATTTACGATAACGGTTGAAGACGGTAAGGTAACTGTCGAACACAACGATTAATTAACACCAACTAAAGGAGCTGCCGCCCATGGCCACCGCCGGTCTTCTCGTCATACTCGCCGCGTACGGTCTTGCGATCGGCAGCTTCTTGAACGTTGTCGGCATCCGGGTGCTGAAGCGGGAGTCGATCGTCTATCCGCCTTCCCACTGCGTCCACTGCAACCATAGACTTCGGGCGCTGGACCTCGTTCCTGTCTTCAGCTATCTGTTCCTGCGCGGCCGCTGCCGATACTGCCGTGCACCGATCTCCCCGATCTATCCGATCGGGGAGGCGGTTACGGCCGCCGGCTTCGTGCTCGCAGGCTGGCAGCTCGGGCTCTCGCCCGAATTGTTCGCGGGATTGCTGCTCGTCGCCATCATGGTCGTCATCTCGATAACGGACATTCGCGAGATGATCATCCCCGATGTCGTCGTGTTCCCGGCCATAGTAACTGCGCTGCTGTTCCGTCTCTTCGTCCATTCCGAGCCGCTCTGGAGCTATCTCGCAGGAGCAGTCGCCGGCAGCGGCGCGTTGTTCCTCGCCGGCTGGCTGGGATCGGCACTCTTCAAGAAAGAGAGCATGGGCGGAGGCGACGTGAAGCTGTACGCGTTCGCGGGGCTCATACTTGGATTGCCTCTGACGGCGTTATCCGTGTTTCTCGCATGCATCATCGGATTGCTCGTTGCGCTCGTCACGTACAAGCGCAGCATTCGAGACCGGCAGCCGATCGCCTTCGGACCTTCGATCGCGCTTGGCTGCTTCATCTCTTACCTATGGGGGACACCCCTCGTCAATTGGTACGTTTCCATGCTAGCAGGCTCATGATCTGCCACACCGGGACGCCGAAAATTTCGTGGAAAGCGGGTGCCGTATGGGCCAATCATTGTCGCGTTACCTCCAATCCCTATTGCCCGGCGCCGCCGCAATCGGTCTCGAAATGACGGATACGTCGGTGAAAATGGCGGAGTTGATCGTCCGAGACGGCAAGCCGCCCGTCGTGAAAGGCTCGGCAATGGAGCCGCTCCCGGCCGATGCGGTCGTCGAGGGCCGGATTAAGAATGTCGTTGGCGTCATGCAGGCCATTCGTGCTGCTTATGCCAGGTTGAATACAAGAACCAAGCGCGTCCATTTGACCTTGCCGAGCCAGCATGTCATGGTCCGATTTTTCCGCTTTCCGGATATCCCGGATCGCGAGATGCGCAAGCTAGTCGATTTTGAACTGAAGCATAACATTCACCTGCCGTTCGAGGATCCGTATTACGATTTCATCAATCAGGATGGCACGACGGAACGCAGGCGTCTGAAACGTGCCAAGGTGAATGACAAACAGACTAACACTAAACCAGACCATTCCGATCAGCAGCAAGCAGCCGATCCGTTCGGCGGCCTGCTCGGCGAACAGTCGGCAGCAAGCGAAGCCGAGCAAGAGAACAAATGCGACGTCATGATGGCGGCTGCGTCGCTTGAGCTGATCGAGGAATATAAAGAAGCGGTTGCCGCCTCCGGGCTGACCCCGGTTAGTATGGAGATCAAGGCATTCACGCTGTACCGCGTGCTGAAGCACGGAGAAGAAGCGGCGGCCGAAGGGACCGTCCTGCTCGTCGACATTAACGAACGAGGCACGGACGTCTCGATCTACCATGACGGCAAACTCCGAATCACGCGAAGCTTGTCGGTCGTGATCGTAAGTTCCGACGATGAGCCGGAGGTGCCGGACGATCCGCTCGAACAGCTGCTGCTCGGCATCCAGGCGTCGCAGGACAGAGATGCCGATCACATCGCGGAGCTCGTGCATGAGCTGGAGCGGCTGATGAACTTCTACCGCTATACGCTCAATAACCGCGATCATGAATTCAATCGGATTATCGTAACCGGCGACATTCCGAATATGAAGAAGGTGTTGGACGGACTTCGCGGACGCATGCCTCAGCCGATCGTCGAGATGCCGTTCGGTGCGTATAGCGATCGGACCGATCGGTTCGGCGCATCGCACTTGTCGATGGCCGTGCCGTTCGGCCTTGCGTTAAGGGGGCGGTACTGATGCGCAATATTAACCTACTCCCCAGCGTCCCGTTCTTGTCGAAGCATCTTCGCAGCCTGACGATCGGCACCGTGGCCGTCTTGCTGCTTGCCGCTCTTGTCATCCTGGTCATGTCGTACGTCATGGGCATTGCCGCCGATTCGAAGGAAGCGGAGGCAAGCCAGATGCGGCTGCAGGCCGCCTTCTGGCAGGACCGTCACGCTGCGGATCCGCGCATGCAGCAGTATGAATCTTATCGGGCAACGGCGGAGCAGCTGACGGCCGCACGTACGGATTGGGTGGCCCGGATCAAGTCGATTACGGCCGGTCTTGCTGCCTCGGCACGAATTGTCGAACTAGACACGGATAAGGACGACATGACGCAGATCGCGCTGCAATTCTCCGACATGGAGGAGGCGGCAGCCTATCTCGCCGAGCTGCAGTTGAATGCCGATGTCGCGGCATTCGATATCGTCGATATGAACCGACTCGAAGTGCCGGCTAGCGACTTAGTCAACGAACCGGAACCTCCGCAAGAGACTCCGTCTGTTCCGCGGCCATCCGAATCGTACTATGAAAATCTGCTGAAGGACCTGTCGACGGCGGAGGACGAGAACGAGGCGCTCTTGAATGAGCTCCAATGGTTGTTCGAGAAAGAAATTGCCAGGACTTCCTTCGGCATTCGATTGCCTGACTTGCCTTCCATGGGCGACGCAGCAGGCGCGAATTGGGACGAGATGCTGGATTCGTCCGACCAAGGCGTCATAACGGATGAAGAATATGCAGCGGCCCGAGCAAGATGGAACGCTTATACCCGGCAGAGGGACAACCTGGCACAGTTGGACAAGGAACGCGAAGCGAATATAGATTTCGGTCCTGACGTACCTCAATTGGAAAACGAGCCCCTGCGGACCGTCACGATCTATGAAGTCACCATTGTGTTGTCATGGGCCGATCCTGCCGGATCGGAAGGAGGGACTGCCGAATGAATACGGAGATTAACGCGAAGCAGTTGGTCGCATTCCTCGAGAAGCTGCGCCAGCCGCAGGCGCTGTTCTCGATTACGGCAGGCGCGGCCTTGTTGATACTGATCGTGCTGTATACGCAGCTCGTCTACCCTTCCCAAGCCCGTATCCAAGCGGCGGACAGGGCCATTGCCGAGATGAAGGCACTGAAGGAGCAGGCAGAGTCGCTGCCTCCTCCTAAGGAACTGACCGAGAGCATGGTAGAAGAAATCGGCGAGATGCTCCCGTCCAAGCCGGAGACGGCGTCCTTGTTGAACAATCTTCGGACAATCGAGCGCGAGACCGGAGCCGAGATTCTCGCCTTGAAGCGAACAGAAACGCTGCAGCCGGAGACGGCCGAGAAGAATCTGTCTGCCTCGGAAGGACAGATGCAGGATTTTCTAGAAGCAGTGGACAAGAAGGAAGAGGCGCGGGTCGTAACGGTCGGCAGCGGGTTAACCGAGATGCAGTACGAGTTGACCATACAAGGCGAGTATGCTCGCTTATTGGAATTCATGGATGACTTGCGCCAGGCGAAGCGAATCATTCGGATCGGCGAGTGGAGGATCGCGGCGTTGTCGGGCCCTTCCGCAGGACCGGATGGCGAAGCGCGGATGAAGGATTACGAGCTTACGGCAGCGATAAGCTTCTATTACACGGATCAATTCGCGGATCTGTTCGATACCGCGGCGAAGGAGTGAACGGGCGGATGAGAGCGAGGAAAATATGGCTTGCAAGCGCGGTACTGCTGCTGCTGTTCGGCGGAAGCGTCGTGGCGGAAGGCAAGTATAAGACGATATCCGCTTATTTCGAGCGCATTACGTTCGAGATGAACGGTCAACTGCTGGGAGAGGCCGACGACTCGCTTGTCTATAACGGAAAGATCTATGTACCGGTCCAAGAGCTTGCCGATGTTCTGGGAGCCGAGACGGCGTGGAACGCCGAGCGTTCGACGCTGTCGCTTGATTTTCTCCATGAAGGCAGTGAAGACGAACTTTCGAATACGATGCGGTCGGGCATCTACCAGTATGCGGCGCTCGAGAACAACGCGATTCTGAAGGCACTCGTGGAAGACTTCAAGACGAATGACATGAATGGCGCGAAGCTGGTCATCGAACGGTACGAGACATTGAAGAACAATCTGGCCGGCATCCCGGACGAGACGGCGGCGGGCTACGTGGCCAAAATGAAAGCCGCCGCAGAGCTGATGCGCAGCGGTTGGAGCACGAAGTCGTTCGATAACTACTCGATTGCCTGGATGATCTATCAAGAGAATGCCGAAAGGCTGCACGATCATCTTCGCAGCCGGATCGCGGATGTGAGCCGTTAACGAAAGGAAGAATTCGCAGGACTTAACGTTTGGAAAGGAGGTGTGGACGCATGATACGGATACGGATTCGTACGTGGATCATCGCGATGATCGCGTTATCGATTGCTGTGCCGCTGAACGCATCTGCCGCAACGGACAATTACTCGCTGGTCATTGACGGCGAGACGGTGCTGGACCGCATGCTGCCTCCCGTCGCCGGTGTCATCTACGCGCCGGTGGCCGATACATACAAGAAGCTCGGCATGACGACGAATTGGAATCCGTCGACCGAGACGGCGACGGTAACCGGCTATCGCATGACGATCGAGCTGCGCAAAGATTCGGCGAAAGCGCGGGTGAACGGCCGGACGATCGTGCTGCCGGGAACGGTTCATGCGCGCGGCGGGAAGCTGCATTTTCCTGCGACGGCAAGCGAGGTGCTGCCCGGCATCGACATTCGGTACAGCGCGAATGCGCGAATGGTTTACTATCACGTGCCGATGGCCGTATACCTGGCGAGGCTAATCGCCGACCCGAGCGTCAAGGCCAGCATGAACGACGGAACAGGAACCTATACGAAGCAGGGCTCGAAGCTGTACGAGGGACGGCTGGAGGACGGCATTCCCGACGGCAGCGGCAAGCTGTACCGCGCAGGGAAAATGGTCTACGAAGGCGAGTTTGCGAGCGGCATGCCGCACGGGCAAGGCACTTCGATCGAATACAACGGAGAACGGTACGAGGGCAGATTCTCAAGCGGTCAGCGCGATGGCGGCGGGAAGCTCTATGTCAACGGCAGACTGACGTATGACGGCGATTGGAAGCTGGGATATAGAGAAGGCGTCGGTATCGAATACGGCAAGTCCGGCGAACCGGTCTATGAAGGGGAGTTCGCGCAGAGCAAACGGACCGGTTATGGCGTCGAATACGACGAAGCAACCGGCGACCGGATCTATGCGGGCGAATGGCGGATCGGCATGCGGCACGGCGAGGGCAAGCTGTACGATCCGGTTACGGATGAGCTGGCGTTCATCGGACGCTTCTCGGAAGGGTTGAAGGAAGGCAGAGGCAGTATCATTACAATAACCACTTCAACATGGTCCGTCGTTGACGGGAACAACGTTGTCCGGACCGAGAGACGCCCGACCGTGCATTATGAGACCGGCACCTATCGGGCCGATAGGCTCGTGGGGGACGTGGAACGAGTCACGTATACGGGCGAGATGCTGAAGGACGGGACGCCGAACGGCAAGGGGGCGTATTATCGCAACCTCGGCGGGAAGCCCACTTCCGACGGTATGCTGAACGACATCGAGCTGCTGTATGAAGGCGAAGTGAAGGACGGCAAGCGGGAAGGCATTGGCCAAGCATACGACGCTATGAAGCGGATCGCGTACGACGGCGAGTGGAAGGATGACCTGCGCGAAGGCTTCGGCCTCGCTTATGAGAATGGCGTGCTGACCTATCGCGGCGAATGGCGCCGCGGGCTCCGTTCGGGAGCAGGCGCAAGCTACGAAATCGTGATGCTGTCTGCAGGCAGCAGCCCCGGCGAAGCCAAGCTGGTAAGCGGAACATTCAGCCTCGACAAAGTCGTGGACAGCACGGCGAGGCAATATGTGTATATCGGCTCGATATCGAACGGCATGATTACCGGTCGAGGCAAGCTGTACCTCGTGTCGCAGACTGGACCGACCCACTTTCGGGCAGAGAGCTTCCAGACGGGGCGCAAGGGGCTCAAGGTGTACGACGGAGACTTCGTGAACGGCTTGAAGCATGGTATCGGCATCCAATACATGGACGGCTTGAAAGTCTACGACGGCCATTATGCGAACGATAGCTATGAAGGTTACGGCACGATGTTCCACAGTTCTACCGGCCAGCGCGCTTATGAAGGCAGCTTCGAGGCTGGCGAATTCTCGGGAGAACGGGGGTTGCAGTATAACGAAGCCGGCGCGCTCGTCTATGACGGTTCCTTCGATAACGGTCACCGCAACGGCAAGGGAGTCGAATGGATCGGTACGCTTCGGTTATATGAAGGCGACTTCAAGGACGGTCTTCGCCATGGGGACGGCATGGAGTTCTCCGGCGGTATACGGGTTATCTACGTAGGCGAATATGCTTATGGCAAGCGCGAAGGCTGGGGCGTCGAATACGACACCCGCGGCGTTCGCATCTATGAAGGCTTATACCGCAATGGCGCGCGGGTAGCGACCGGCTAGCGATGGCGTGGTAATCGTGATCGGGAAGGAGGCGTGGGGATGATGCGGAACGAGAGAGGCTTGACGCTCGTCGAGGTGCTGGCAGCGCTCGTCCTGATCGGCTTGGCAGTGACGCTGTTCGTCAGCTTGTCCGGCACGGCGGCTGTGTCCAGCCAGACCGAGGATCGGCGCTCGGCAGCGATGGAGATTGCCGAGAACGAGCTGAACCTCTGGAAGGGGAGGCTGAAGGCGGGCGAAGCATTGCCGGTCGAGCCGTATATCTTTCCGGACAATGTCTATCCCGGCTACGAAATCAGGCTGCTCGTACCCCGGATTCTGAATGCCTCGTCTGACCTTACTGCATTATATACCGGCCAGCTCGCAGGGCTGTCGCGGCACGTATCCATGCAGTCGATCGTGTATCGGAGCGGGCAGCCGCATCTGGTGACGATCGTCGTCTCTTGGGAGGCGGATCCATCATGAACATGCAGGGACAGAAAGGCATGACGCTCGTCGAGATACTCGCTGCGCTGTTATTGTTCGGCATCATCATTGGCGTAGGCGCAATGGTAATGCGTCAGGTCGGCTCCTTCACGGAGACGACGTCCATGCGCGAGCTGGACGACGTCCGGGCGGATGCGACGATGCGCTTCCTGCGCGACGAGCTGTCGCAAGCATCGGAGATTCATGTCTTGACGGGCGCTGAGCTGCGCTATCGCCAGAACTTCGATTATTATGCGCTGCGATTCGCAAGCGACGGTAACGGCGCGTTCGAGGTCATTCGATATGATTTCTATTATACGACCAAGTCCGATAGTTTGACGCCGGAGCAGATTGCGGCTGGCCAGTCGGCCTTCGAGGACACGACAATCACATTCGCGGCGAAACCCAATCATTACGCCAATCCGAGACGGATCGGCGAGCGGCTGCTGGATGTGAAGATCTATCGCCCCCTGGCTGGAGCATGGGCTCAAGCATCTCCGCCTTGGCGGATCGATTCCGGCAACATCCAGTTGCGGCTGCGATTCGAGGAACGCCGGAATCGGGCCGGAACGACCGAGACGATCTCGAGGCCAGGCGAAGAACGCACAATGACGATTAATCTGTTGCACGACAAATTCGATTGAACGGGGAGGCAGGGCACGCATGAAACATTCTGTCAGTCCGCGGTTCGCGAACGAACGCGGCGGCGCATTGAGCTATGCGCTGCTCGTCTTCTTGATGCTCTCGATTGCCGTGGCCGTCGTCGTCGGCTTATTGACCTTTTCCGGCACGAACGAACGCAAGGACGCCCTCGAACGTCAGGCAAGCACTCTAGCCGTAGGCGGCATGGAGACGTTCCTGGCCTACTTGCGTGAATATCAGCCGAGCATGGATGTTTCGCCGACGGCCTATGTGAATCGCTTCGCGAACGGTCCGTCGCAAGCGTTCAAGTGGGGAGCAGGCAGCACGGATGGGTGGTCATTCGAGACGCCGGAAGGGCAGCGGGTGCGGTTGAATTTTACGCAAGAGACGGGGACTAAAGACGCGAACGGGCTGTACAAAATGACGATCGCGTGCCGGGCCGTCGTGGACGGCAATGCCACGAGCGAGATCAAGTATGTCTTCTCGACGATGGATACTGTCCCCAAGCCCGGCGGAGGCCCGGGCGGAGGCGGAACCGCTCCGCTAATGACAGAGGTATCGATCGATCCGGACAACCGGAATTGTGTGCCGGATACGCCGAATCAGATCTACATCCAAGGCAACCCCGGCCAAGACAATATTTCGGCACCCGGAGTAAAGCAGCTTCTTGTCACCCCTCCGTCAGCAGGCGACACGCCGATCTCGACGGCTGTGGACTTGGCACTCGCTGCGTATAAAGCGCAGATCGAATCCAGCATCTCGTCGCTCTATGACGACGTGATTAAAGCTTCGTTCGATGCGCACGCGCAGCCGGTGACCTTCGAGAGCTGTACGGCGTGTTCAAGCTCCAAGAGCGAGAGCACGAACTTATCCGAAATCAACAAGCTGATTACGCAAAGCGCCAATAATCCGGTGGTCATTAAAATACCGTCGTTGACCTTTAATTCCGGTCAGAACATCACCTGGGGGACGGCAAGCAAGCGGGTCATCGTCATCTCCGACGGATTGACGTTTCACAGCAATTCGAATTTGACAATTCATGGAGACCTTCATTCTAATGCGATTACCTTCAATAATGGCGGTCATTTATCGGTGTCCGGCTATTATTATCAGAAGGCTTCGCCTGCCTTTCATAATTCGGTCAAGGTGACGGCGGGCAGCGTATGGATAGACAACAACCTAACGGTCAATGCCGATCTGACGGTGGCCGAGGATATTTATGTCAAAGGCAATTTCACCTCGAACAACAACATTGCGCTTTCTTTTCGGCATATGTATGTCGAAGGAACGTTCACGACCAATAATAATGTGAAAATCAATGCGTCGGGCACCGTCTTCTCTCGCGGGATGTTCACCTTGCATAACACGAGCGAAGTTAACATGCAGCATCTGATCTCGTACAGCTCGATTACCTTTAACAATTCGGGGACATTCGATGTAGATGGCATGATGTACGGAGGTCCCGGTCCATGGAGCCCAGATGCGATTACGATCCATGCCAACTCGCCCCTTCGAGTCGGCTCCATGATCAGCAACGGCAACTTGACGATCAACAATGGTGCCGATCTGGATGTGACTGGGGGGATAATCGACGACAACAAAATAAACGGCGATTTGCTTGCTCGAAATATTACGTTGAACGGCACGAATGATATTGATATACCGAATGGCGACATGATCGTGCAAAACAGGCTGACCGTCAATAACCATATGGACATCGAAGCTGGCGGCAATATCGTTGTAGGCCAGAACGTAACGATGCACGGCACGATCAAGATCGATACGGGAGGGGAGTCCACATCCTTCTTGCAGAAGGGTGTGGCCAACCCATGCGCAGCCCCCGAGGTACCGCCGTTCAGCTTCGACCCGAAGCGATCGGATTAATGGCGGCACTCATGCAAGCTGCCTATCAGGAAGGCTTCTGACGCTGTCGGAAGCCTTCTTCTCGTTATGCCTCCTGCGCAACCTTTAATCAAACTTTAACCGAACTGTTACTTAACGGAATTGAAGCGCTTTACTATCTATACTATAATGTAGGGGATGGTAAATAACTGGAATCGGACGCGTCCGATCGGAAAGGCGGCACCCGGCCATGTCGGATTCATGGGTCATGTACGCAGCGGTCTTGTTCGGCATTGCGGTCGCCGTAATCGGCGTGATCGCCTACCTCCGAATGATCAAGCTTACGCGCAGCGGGGAACGGCGGAACAACAAAGAAAGTTAAGTGCAGCTTGACACGGACGATACTTGTGCTTCCCACGCTACCGTTGAACTGTTATAATGGTGAAAACAACTGAAAATTCTTGCTATTCAACCATGGAAGTGGCTGGCGGACGATCCGGTGGATCGACATGCCAAAGGGCCGATGGGTAACATCTGTATCCGGACGCACGCCTGACGGATACATCTCGTACTTGTTGCAGGACGACCACTCAACTATGGGAGGGGATTTCATGGCGAAGCGCGGCCATAATGAAGTCAAGGAAAGTCTGAAGGAGCTCACGAGAATTTTCCAGCCTAAGGATCCGAGGAAGTTTGTCCGCGACTACATAAGGAAGTACCGCATCACCGGCGGCTATGAAGACGAATTGACCGTACTCGTCGAGCATGAGCTCGTCAAGATGAATTCGGTCAGCTGACCGTGCCCGCATGAACGATCAGAAGAGAACGAGGACGCCGAGGCGTCCTTTTCTTTTTTGTCTGCAGCACCTGAGCGACATCCTGTAAATCGTCCAATAAATCTGAAAATCAGATACTACTTTCTGATTGGCGCACCCTCTACAATAGAGTCAAGGAAGGCGGCGGTCATGCCGTTCGCCAGATGAAGGAGTTGAAGAAGCTCTGATGAATGCGCCAACAGCAACAGAAACAATGACAACGCTTACGAAACGTAGGAAGCTGAGCTTGAACAGTCCCAGCATCGCGGGCTATATCTTCATATCGCCATGGCTGATCGGACTATTGCTCCTTACGGTATGGCCGA
>JAEZCJ010000118.1 GCA_023433615.1 Bacillota bacterium
CGGTTGATTGAATGGACGTGACGCCGGGGAACCAGGTTCCGAACAGCTCCATATTGGTTGCATAGCGATAGACATCTCGTACCGGACGATTAATCACTGCGTCTTCTGCCGCGAGCAAATGCATGAACATCTCTCCCTCTCTGAATTAAACCAAACATACAATAGAGAAGGAGGATGAAAAAGGCACTCGTCATGCTAGTATGATTTCTAACAGGAAGACCCGCTAAAGCAAAAAAAAAAACGAACCTCAGGAAAATCGACTTCACCGAGAATCCGTATGGTTGCTAATTTGAAGCTGCACAAGCTTCTCGGCCGTACCTGTACCGGGAATCGGCGCATACATGCAGCACATGATTCCTTCCATTTCATGCATTTGAAGGAACGTAACGATCTCGAATTCCAAGAGACCTGCTTCAGGATGAAGGATATTGACCTGCCGTCCGGTTTTCTCCGCGATTTCATGCTTGGTCCACCATTCGGCAAACTCCTTGCTCGTCGACTTAAGCTCGCGGATCAGTTCGGTATACCATTCTTGATCCGAATAGGGGGCATATGCTTTTCTGAAAAACGCGAGAGACGTTCGTTTGGCCAGTTCCCGATTCGCTACCTTCCTTGACAACTCATCGTTGACGAATAGAAGGCGCAACATGGTTCGTTCTTCCGGAGGCACCAGGGAGAAATCAAAGAAAATTTCGCAAGACATCGCGTTCCATGCGATCAATTCATTCTTAGTCCCCAGCGCTATACATGGATAAGGCATATTGCGGATCATCTGTTCAAAAGCAGGCGTCACATGAGACTCGGACGAACGAGTTTCCTTCCGCACGTAATGGCCCGCAAGCTTATGCATGTATTCGCGCTCTGCCTCCGTTAATTGAAAGACTCGACCGATACTCTCCAACACCTCCGGCGATGCCGAAACTTCCCTCCCCTGCTCCAGCCATGTATACCAGGTCATGCTGACGTTCGCAAGCTGGGCAACCTCTTCCCGCCGCAATCCAGGCGTTCTTCGATAAGTATGGCCTGACGGTAATCCTGCGCTTTCAGGCGACGTACGCTGTCGATGAGACTTCAAAAAATCCCCTAGCAGCTTACGGAATGGTTGATTGTCCATAGCGATCCTTCCTAATGGCACTCATTCGGACAGATGGCGACCATCCATCCAGATCGTGGTTGATGTCGATTCATACCTTCATTATAGCTTCTAGATCCTTGGTTAGGAACACTGCGCCGCACTACCCGCGCATTTCCCAAGCCGTCGCATTTTCATCCTCCCTTAAGCCTGCTCTAAGACTTCTCTAAAAATCGGAAGCGATAATAGGCTTCGAATCCGATATGAAGAGAGGCAGGGATGAAGCACGATGAAACAATGGAGAAGGGGAGCCCGCACGGCGGCGATCTGTCTGCTGACCATCGTCATCGCAGGCTGCAGCAGCGGCATCCGCGATGAGCAGAACGACAAATCCGCAATCGATCCGAACACGCCGATCACGCTCACGGTGGCGCATTTCAACGATCAAGTGTTCAATCAGACGTACGGCAATCTGATCCGCGCCAAGTACCCGAACGTCGACTTTGATGTGGTCTCCACGATGGGAATCGCAGCGGAAGGCGAGGATCCGCTTCAAGCATTCGAAGAGCTGATCGCCGAGCGGCAGCCGGACTTGATTATCATGAGCGAATCGCAGTACGAGACGCTGGCGGCAGGCGGCGGGCTGATCGATCTGGAGCCGATGATGCGGCAGAGCGGCTTCGACGCCGGCGAATTGACGGAGGGCGTCGTGGATCAGCTGCGGCAGCTGGGAGGAGGCAAGCTTTACGGCCTGGCCCCGACATTCAGCGCGCAAGCCCTCTTTTACAATAAGGCGCTGTTCGATCAATACGGCGTTCCTTATCCGACGGATGGGATGACGTGGGAAGACGTGCTGGCTGCGGCAGGGCGTTTCAAGTCCGAAGGCAGTGACGACACCCGAATCTACGGACTCGCGCAATCGATGTTCGCGGGCAGTCCGTTCGAACTCGTGAAACAGATCGCCTCTTCGATGGCCTTGTCGCATCTGAATGCGGACGCAACGGCGCTCACGATGGAGAATGACGGCTGGAAGGAGGCGTTCCGGATGGCGGCGGAGGCGTATAGAAGCAACAGCACCAACATGCCGGAAGCGTTGGTGATCGATACAGGCGGCAAGGCTGCGCGGTCGATCCGGATCGGCGGCGACGGCGATCTGTTCAACTCGGGCAGAGCGGCCATGATCATCGACGGTCCGAACCTGTTGAACCAGCTCAATTTCAAGCTGCCGGGCGCTGAGGCGCAGCCGCCGATCGATCTCGGAATCGTCACGATGCCGGTCGACTCCGATCATTCGGATCTGACAGGCTCTTATGATGTTTCGCAGATTTTCGGGATCGGGGCAGCCTCGGGACAGGCAGAGGCCGCATGGGACATCATGGCGTACGTGAACGGGGCCGACTTCGCGAACATTCGCTCCAAGTCGGTGACCGAGCTGCAGACGCGCAGAGGGTTCGAGACAGGCAAGGACGGCATCGATTTATCCCCCTTCTACAAGCTGAAGCCGAATGCGGTGCAGGAAGCGAAGCTGCTGCCGAAGGGCTTCACGCAGTCCTTCAACACGATCGCGAACGAAGAACTGAAGGCGGCGGTCGATGGCAGCAAGACGATCGACGAGGCATTCGCGTCGCTCGTGTCCAGAGGCAAGCAAGCGTTGACCGAAGCCAGCCTGAGCGGTGAAAAAGAGAGCGGCGGCGGCATCGGCGGCGGCATCGGCGGCGGCAGAATCAGCGCGTTGTTCGTCGGTTGAGGTTTGAGGCGCTGCCGCTCCTGCTGCTCTTGTCAGCCATCCTTCTGGGCGGTTGCGGCATGCTGCCCAAGGCTGACCAAGCTGCGCTGCTGGACCTGATCGAGCCGCCCGCAATCGCAGA
>JAEZCJ010000077.1 GCA_023433615.1 Bacillota bacterium
TACCACAGCTCCAGGTCCTCGAATTCGTCGTCGACCAGCGACAGGATCGTTAGATGGCTAAGCGGCATCTATTGTGTCCCTCCCCTATTAATCTTGCAGATTCAGGTTCATTGTACCGAAGGAGGCAGCATGAAGCAAACAGAAAGGCAAGGCAAGCGCGCATTCACAGCGTCTGCGGTTCGATCGCTTGCGCCCTTGTCATGGATGGCGGTAATTTATTGGTTCTCCTCGCGAGAGGGCGACGACTTGAACGCGATGCTTCCCTTCTTCCAGCGCTTCCTGCCGGGGATGGAGAGCTTCGATTGGGGACATCTGGTCTCCTATTTCATTCTCGCGCTGCTCATGGAGTACGCGGCGGGCCGCTCCTCGCAAACTCTCGGCGTCAAAGCGGTTATCGTGCTGCTCTGCGTTCTGTACGGCGTTACGGATGAATATCATCAATCATTCGTCGGAGGCAGAATGACAGATGTTCGCGACTTGGTTAACGACGGCATTGGAGCGCTACTAGCCGTGCTGACGACTGCCGTACCGCCAGTGAGAAGGCGATGGAGCAAGCTGTTGAAATAGCAAAAATTACAATCGCTTGCGATGAAGGAATTTCTCTCGCGCGGGTCGAATATCTTATGCGTTGCGAATACTGCAATCCTATACCTATACCGTTTGGGACGCAGTGTTTCTTGTTGCTAAGAGAAGGAGTGACCGACTTGCAGAAGAGATGTCCATGCGGCAACGAGATGAACATCAGAATGCGTACCGTAATTTATTCGGGCAAAGTGGAAATCGACAACGTGCCGATCTTTTCCTGCCCGGCTTGCAGCCGCAGCGAAGTATTCCCGGAAGTGAAGCCGGATCTCACGGGGCTGATCGGGAAGCTCGGCGCAAGACCGGAGAAGCAATCCCTATCCTTTAATGAATGGAACGAATGGGCGGACCTGCTGCTCCAAGCTTGCACGGATAAGAAACAGCCAGCCGCTTCCGAGGTTGGGAGACTGATCGAAGAGAGAGTGAACGCTCTATTAGATATGCACCTGCTGGCGCAATCGCTCGGCGATACCGAATGGCAGGACGAACTGCATAGGCGCTTATCCCAAATCTCGCGTAAATTGCCGCATACATAAGCGCCCGAACGTCTCCTTCTGCTCGGTAGATTGCGAAATGCAAGAAATTGTCGTATCATAAACGGTAATGATTGTTTTTCAACATTCGACCGGCCCGAGTACAAATATGAGCATATTGGAGAGAAGGAACGTGACGGTAACTATTTATGATGTGGCAAGAGAAGCAGGCGTCTCGATGGCCACGGTCTCGAGGGTCGTGAACAACAACCCGAACGTCAAGCCGCAGACGCGCAAGAAAGTATTCGAAGCGATCGAGAGACTGGGCTATCGCCCGAACGCGGTCGCCCGCGGTCTGGCCAGCAAGAAGACCACGACGGTCGGCGTCGTCATTCCGGACATTTCGAATGCGATCTTCGCTGAAGTTGCCCGCGGCATCGAAGATATCGCGAACATGTATCATTATAATATCATTCTGTGCAATGCGGACAAGCGCAAGGACAAGGAGATCCGCGTCGTCAACACGCTGCTCGAGAAACAAGTGGACGGACTCTTGTTCATGGGCGGCACGGTGACGGACGAGCATCTGCAGGCGTTCAAGACGTCGAACGTGCCTATCGTATTGTGCGCAACGACGGACGAGCATGGCGTCATGCCTTCCGTCGATATCGACCATGAGAGCGCGGCTTACGATGCCGTACAAGCTCTGCTCGGCCAAGGCCATCGCCGGATCGCGATGATCAGCGGCACGCTGCAGGACCCCGCGAACGGCTATGCCCGCTACCAAGGCTACAAACGTGCGCTTGAAGCCGCAGGCATTGCGATCGACGATACGCTCGTGCGCGTCGGCAACTACCGTTACGAATCCGGCGTAGAGGCGATGAAGTATTTTCTCGAGCTCGAGGATCGTCCGACAGCCGTGTTCTCCGCAACGGACGAGATGGCGATCGGTGCCGTGCACTGCATCCAAGACTTCGGACTGCATGTCCCGGAAGACCTGTCGGTAATCAGCGTGGACAACACGCGGATGGCCTCGATGGTAAGGCCGCAGCTGTCGTCCGTCGCGCAGCCGATGTACGATATCGGCGCCGTGTCGATGCGGCTTCTGACCAAGCTCATGAAGAAAGAGCATGTCGAGCAGTCGCGCGTCGTGCTGCCGCATGAGCTCATCGCCCGGCAGTCTGTTGCCGCCAGATAAGAGATGCATATGAAGCCTATAGGGCTCGCATGAAACGGCTTCCTTCCTCGTCCAGGGGATGGCGAGGCCGTTTCTGTTGTACGAAGGGGATATTCGATTAACGAAGGAGCGATACGTACGATGGCATTCCGCAAAATCGGCATTATCGGTGCGATGGTCGAGGAGATCGAGCTGCTGCACAAGCATGTACAAGTAACGGGTTCCGGTACGAAGGCGGGGATTACGCATTACGAAGGGACTCTGCACGATGTACCTGTCGTATTCTGCAAGTCGGGGGTCGGCAAGGTGAATGCCGCGGTATGCACGCAATTGCTGATCGACCAAGGCGTGGACAGCGTATTGTTCACCGGCGTCGCGGGCGCGCTTGATCCTGAACTGGCGGTGGGCGATATCGTGATCTCGACGAGCTGCGTACAGCATGACATGGACGTCACGCCGCTCGGGTTCCCCCGAGGCGTCATCCCTTTCCTCGATATCCCTTCCGAGTTCGCGGCGGATGAACGGCTCGTCAGAATCGCATCTGAAGCGGCTGAGCTGCAATGCAAGGGCAAGTATCGGACAGGGAAGGTGCTGTCCGGCGACCAATTCATCGCCAGCCGCGACATCGTGAAGGCATTGCGCGACGAACTGGGCGGCACGTGCGCCGAGATGGAAGGGGCATCGCTTGCGCAGGTATGCGCCATGAACGGCATTCCGTATGTCGTGATCCGTTCCATGTCGGACAAGGCGGACGGAAGCGCGCCGGAGAGCTTCGCGGAGTTCACCGTGCAAGCGGCGGCGAACTCGCATGCGATCGTCGAGGCGATGGTGAAAAGGATGGCCGAGCAATAATGAAGAGAGACCGGAGCAAGGGCAGATGCCCGAACTCCGGTCTCTTGTCGATTATAGGAACTGTGCGGCAAGCTCCTTCGTGGCGCGGTTGATCCGTTCGATCTCCGCGCGCCTTGGCATCGGCGTCCAAGCGGCTGTATCGTCCAGCCATAGGCTCGGGAGCTGGACGGGGGCCTCGGGCTGCCAGTGCCGCTGCCAGCTCTCTGGAAGGGCCTGCAGGGCGTCTCCGCCGCGAAGAACGGACATCAAGGGATGGTCGGTCATTTCGAGCCATACAAGCGCCCATGCGCGCGGTACGACGCGCCATATATCGTAACCGCCGCCGCCTAGGGCGACCCACCGCCCATCGGAATAGGTATGGGCCAGCTCATGAATGATGCCGGGCATTTCGGCGTAGGTTCTCATGCTGCAATGAATGTGCGACAACGGATCGAATGCATGGGCATCGCAGCCATGCTGGCTGATGATGAGATCGGGGCGAAAGGCGGACGCAGCCCGATGAACGGTCTCCCGAAAGCATTCGAGCCATGAATCGTCCTCGGTGTAGGGCTCGACAGGAACGTTAACGGCGGTGCCGAAACCTTCCGCATTGCCCCGTTCATGGGTGAAGCCGGTTCCGGGGAACAGAAATTTGCCCGTCTCGTGGATCGAATACGTCATGACGTCGGGATCCGAATAGAAGGCCCACTGCACGCCGTCGCCGTGGTGGACATCGGTATCGATATAGAGGACGCGTGCCTGATACCGCCGCTTCATATCGGCAATCGCGATTGCCGCGTCATTATAGACGCAGAAACCGGAGCCGCGGTCCGGGAAAGCGTGATGGAGCCCGCCTGCCATATGGTAAGCATGCTTGGTTCTGCCGGACATGACAAGGTCGGCCGCATGCACCGTGCCGCCGACTATCAATGACGCTGCCTCATGCATGCCAGCAAAATAAGGCGTGTCCTCCGTATGGAGGCCGTAGCGGTCCGATTCCTCAATCAACTGAAGAGCAGGATCAGGGGCGCTTAGCGCCTGGACGATATCGACGTAATCGGGCCGGTGAATGAGCGTCAACAGTTCCCGCGCAGCGGCTGCGGGCGCCAGCATCTCGGAGGATTCGAGCGCGCCGGCCTGCTTGAGCAGATCCATCGCGAGCGTGAGCCGCTTCGGATTGAAGGGATGATCGTCGTTGAACTTATAGCCGGACTCGCCGGCATGATGAATAAAGGCTGGCCTCTGGTTCTTAGCCGTCATTGCTGAAACATCCTCTCCTCATCAGTACATATACCGCTGGCGGAATCGTACGCGGTCGAATCGTTCGACCGAGTCAAGCGGTACTTCCTTGCCGATGCGGACCATCAGGCAGTTCGCGGGATGCGAGCAGATCTCGGGATCATCGGTGGCGTACCAAATCATGTCGACGCATTGCATGAGCTTCTCCATCATGTTCCGGTATTCCCAGACGTTCAGCTTGCTTCCTTCGAGATCCCAGTGCCAATAATATTCGGTCGTATAGACGATGGCATTCTCGAGCTGTTCATTCTCGAAGGCCAGCCGAATGAGCCGTTTGCCGAGACCGAATCCTCGATAGGCATTCGCTACCTCGATCGCGCCGAGCTCGATCAGATCCTCCATCTGGCCCTCGGACCAGCGCTCCATCTCGTCCGGATAATGGAAAGTGACGTAGCCGACGATCGTACGTCCGTGCCTGGCCGCAATAATGCGTCCCTCGGGGAGGGCGGCAATCTCGATCAGCGCTTCATGCTGGTCCTTCGGTCTGCGAAAGGCATCAAGGTCTGCGTGCATGACGTAATCTGCCAGTTCCTCCGGGGGGATCGGACCTTCAATGACCAATTCGCCAAGCGGCGTCTCAACTCGCGTAACGTGAACGATTTTTCGATGCTCCATGGCGCAGTCTCCTTATGGGCAGTTGGCTGTCATCTCCATCCTAGCAAATCAAGCGCGCATTGAAAAGCGTATAGGCGAGTCTCGGCCGATATGCTATAATTGCGGTGTTCCGTGCGTTCGCGCACGGCATATGCTGCCGGAACGAAGATGGCTTGTTCATATGTAAGCGCATACCTAAGAGCGGCCAGGCTTCTAGCAAGCACCGATAGGATGATCGTAGGAGGTTAATCGAAATGGAGAACCTGCACAATGAACGCATTGCGCCCGTAGCGGCGAATCCCAACATGATCGACTATGAGGCAACATACGCGAATTACCGGTTTGAGGAAGCGGAGCAAGCTTTCTCTTGGCACGAGACAGGGAAGGTTAACATGGCTTACGAGGCGATCGATCGGCATGTACATAACGGCAAGGGCGATAAGATCGCGCTCTATTACAGCGATGCGTCCCGGGATGAGTCGTATACCTTCGACGATCTTCGCAAGTCGTCGAACCGATTCGCGAACGTGCTGCGCAAACTGGGCGTACAGAAAGGCGAGCGGGTGTTCATCTTCATGCCGCGCACGCCGGAACTGTATGCCAGCCTGCTCGGAACGATTAAGGCTGGAGC
The DNA here is from genome assembly GCA_023433615.1 of Bacillota bacterium. Classification (GTDB taxonomy): domain Bacteria; phylum Bacillota; class Bacilli; order Paenibacillales; family Paenibacillaceae; genus Paenibacillus_I. Next base: position 5,588 of record JAEZCJ010000077.1, read on the forward strand.
GATCGTAGGTCCGTTGTTCGAGGCCTTCATGGAGACGGCAGTCAAGGATCGCCTGCTGGATTCCGGCGCAACGGCGATCGTGACGACGCCGGCCCTGCTGTCCCGCATCCCGCAGGCCGAGCTGCCGGAGTTGAAGCATATTATCGTCTACGGAGACGATGTGCCGCAGCGCGAGGGAATCGTCGACTTCAAGGAGGAGATGGCCGCAGCTTCCGACGAAGCGGAGATCGAATGGCTGGACCGCGAGGACGGCATGATCATTCACTATACGTCGGGCTCGACGGGCAAGCCGAAGGGTGTCTTCCATGTCCAGAACGCGATGATCCAGCATCTGGTCACCGGACGCTTCGTGCTTGATCTGAAGGAAGACGATGTCTACTGGTGCACGGCAGACCCAGGCTGGGTAACGGGAACATCCTACGGGATATTCGCGCCGTGGCTGAACGGCGTAACGAACGTCATTCGCGGCGGAAGATTCAGTCCGCAGGACTGGTACGGCACGATTCAGAAGTACGGCGTTACGGTCTGGTACAGCGCGCCGACGGCATTCCGGATGCTGATGGGGGCAGGAGAAGACGCGATCAAGGGATTCGACCTGTCGAGCCTGCGCCATGTGCTCAGCGTCGGCGAGCCGCTGAATCCGGAGGTCGTTCGCTGGGGGATGAAGACTTACGGACATCGGATCCACGATACCTGGTGGATGACGGAGACGGGCGCGCAATTGATCTGCAACTACCCGAGCATGGCCATCAAGCCGGGTTCGATGGGCAAGCCGCTGCCTGGCGTGCAGGCGGCGATCATCGACGATCAAGGCAATGAGCTGCCTCCGTTCCGCATGGGCAACCTGGCCATTCGGACGCCGTGGCCTTCGATGATGCGCAAGGTGTGGAACAATCCGTCGAAGTACGAAGAATATTTCCGTATACCTGGCTGGTACGTGTCTGGCGATTCCGCCTATCGCGACGAAGAAGGCTACTTCTGGTTCCAGGGCCGGATCGACGACGTCATCAATACGTCTGGCGAGCGAGTCGGGCCTTTCGAAGTCGAGAGCAAGCTGGTCGAGCATCCTGCCGTCGCGGAAGCGGGCGTCATCGGCAAGCCGGACCCGATGCGAGGCGAGATCATTAAGGCGTTCATCTCGCTGCGCGAGGGCTACACGGCTTCGGAGGAGCTGAAGCAGGAGATCTCGAAGTTCGTGAAGGAGGGGCTGTCCGCGCATGCTGCGCCGCGGGAGATCGAATTCAAGGATAAGCTGCCGAAGACGCGCAGCGGCAAGATCATGCGGCGCGTGCTGAAGGCGTGGGAGCTTAACCTGCCCACAGGCGACCTTTCCACCATCGAAGACTAAGGGGCCGCTTGTGACCATGAAGCTGGTGCTACGGAGCATACTCGGCTTCGAATCTTGAACGTTGGCGAAAATTCCGGTGCTCATGTAGCTTTGACTACACTGCGCTCCTCATTTTCTACCATCGTCCAACCATCTTGGCGCTGACAACCGGCCTTTTTGAAAAATGATAATAGGAAAGAGAAGGGCTCCCTGACGTCTGATGACGTTGGGGAGCCCTTTTTGGAATCACGATAACTTACTGTACCTGCACGGCTTCGGAGGGCTGCGATTCGCCTTTGGCGTTCACGGCCGTTACGCGGAAGTATCCGGCCGTGATCGGCGAGATGTACTCGAAGCTCGTCTGGTTCACCGTACCGATGCGCTGGAAGCGGCTCTGGCCGTCCTCGCTGTAATAGACATGGTAAGCTTCGACCTGCTCGGAGATCGGATTGGCGCTCCAGGTCAGCTGGATGCCGACCGATGTCGCGGCAGCCTTGACGCCGGTCGGAGTCGAGGCTGCGGGTACGTCGCCCACGTCCTGCTGGGGATCGCCGGAGTTGCTGTCAGGCTCCCCGATTATGCCGCCGTTATTCCCTTCGCTGAGCGGATCCGGCTGAGAACCGTCGGGCAGAACCGGTGCCGCGTCGTTGCCCTTGGTCACGATGCCGCTCGGTGCGGATTCCTGTCCGGCAATATCGACTGCCGTTACATAGAAGCTGTATTGGTTGCTTATCGAGACGTAACTGATGAACCTTAGATTGTCGCTCGGATAGAGCGAGTCGCCGGACTTCTGGTACGGACCGCCGTTGACGGAGCGGTATAGCCGGTAGCCGACGATATCGGCTTCGGCATTCGGCGTAAGCGAGATCCGCACGGCGGTCGTATCCTTCACGTCTTCGATTCTGACGTTCGCCGGGGCCGCTGGGGCGGCGCCATCGTCTATCCGCGGATCGATCTTGGACGGCGCATCCAGGCCGGCATCCTTAGGCAGGTAGTAGGACAATGGCCGATTGTTGTTCGACGGGTATTTCGCCTGCATGGCTTGGATTTCCTCGAACAATACGTCCAGCGGCTTCTCGCGCTTGATGACGGTCTCTTCGCGGATGAAATCCGAAGGCGTCGTCGGCTGCGCGATGTAGTTCACGCCGTTCACGGAGACGAACGCCATCTTCACGATCGCGTCATCGTCTTCCTTAGGCAGGTAAGCTTCGTTGAACCAATCCGTTACCAGCCGGCCCATCGCCTTCGTCAGCTCGGTCGGACGTTTGCCGCTGGCGCTGGATACGGTCGCCTTGACGATGCCCTCCGGCTTCGCGAACTCCTTGGTCGGGAACAGCTCGGGACGGCTCTCCGTCACCGTATTCATGATTTTGGCCCAGATATGCTGCGCACGCAAGCGCGCGTCTCCCTTGAGCGTATGGATCTGTTTCTCGTGTCCGGCCCACACGCCGAGCGTAACGTCGGGCGTGAAGCCCATGAACCACACATCGCCGTAATCCTGCGTAGATCCGGTCTTGCCGGCGATCGGGATGCCTTCTCCCTTGTACTCGCGCCTAACCGTGGAGCCCGTCCCGTTCGTGATGACGGTACGCAGCATATCGGTTACGAGGAAGGCGGTCTGTTCCGTGAACACCTTCTTCGGCTGCGGCTTGTGCGCGTAGACGACCTTGCCGTCCGCATCCGTGATGCGGCTGATAAGGTAGGCATCCTGGAATACGCCGTTGTTCGGAATCGCGCCGTAGGCATTGGTAAGCTCTTCGACGGTCGTGCCCAGACTGAGGCCGCCGATGACGCCGGTCTGCGCATGATCGTCTTCCGGCTGAAGCGTCGTGATGCCGAGCTTGCGCGAGAACTCCCAAGCTTTCGGAATGGTGACCTTCTCCAGGAACACCTTGAGCGCCGGCAGGTTAAGCGAACGGTTCAATGCTTCGCGTGCGGACACGAGGCCGTTATACCCGCCGTTCGAAGCCGTGCCGGACGAGTTCTTCGGAATGTGGAAGCCCTTCTGGCCGTCGTTCATGACGATCGGCGCGTCGTCCAGCGTGCTGCCCGGCTGGACCAAACCTTCCTCGATAGCAGGCAGGTAAGCGGCGATCGTCTTCATCGTCGAGCCCGGCTGCCTGGTCATCTGTGTTGCGTAGTTCATCTGCTCCAGATAGAAGTCGCGGCCCTCGAGCATGCTCAGGATGGCGCCTGTCTTATGATCGATCATGATGGCAGCGATCTGCTCGACGCCTTTCTCCTCGCTATCCGGCGAGAAGTTCTCGGGATCGGAGCCGATTTGACGCATTTGGTTATAGATTCGCTTGTCAATGGTCGTATAGATGTGATAGCCGCCGCGGAGCAGCGTCTCCTTGGCATCCTCAACCTTCTGCGCGTTCTCCGCCTTGCGGAGATCGGCGATCGTTAAGGTCGGGTCTTCTTGCATCATCAGAATTTCGGCAGCCTGGCGTTCCGCTTCCAGCATGAGATAAGGGAACGTGTTATAGGCCTTCTTCTGCGGCTTCGCCAGCGAAGCGCGAATGTCGAATTGCAGCGCTTCCTCGTATTGGGCCCGCGTGATGCGGCCGGTCTCCAGCATCCGGCTGAGCACCAGCTTCTGCCGGTCGATCGCGTAACCGATTCCTTCTTCGTTGTATTCGCCCTTGCCGTTGAAAGCCGTATAAGCGGAAGGCCGCTGCGGCAGACCGGCCAGGTAAGCGGCTTGCGCAATGTTAACCTGGTTAAGATCGTTAATGTTGAATACGCCCTTGGCCGCAGCTTTGATCCCGTATAGGTTATAACCGGAATAACCGTTGCCGAACGGCACCTTGTTCAGGTACGCCGCCAGGATCTCGTCCTTGGTCAGGAAACGTTCCAACCGCAGGGACAGAAAGATCTCCTTCACTTTGCGGGCGTCCGATACGTCCAAGCTGAGGAACACCCTTCTTGCGAGCTGCTGCGTCAGCGTGCTGCCGCCGGTCTGGACATCCTCGTTCAACAGCTTCTGCTTGACGGCCCGTCCGAGACCGTTGACGCTGATGCCGATATGCTCTTCAAAATCATTGTCTTCGATAGCCAGTACGGCGTCGATAACTTGCTTCGGCACATTCTTCAGTTCGACCAGTCTGCGGTCTTCATCCGTGCGAAGCTGTCCGACAGGCGTGTTGTCGTTAAAGTATACGAAGCCTGTAATGGCATTCTCGCCGATCTTCGCTTCGATCATCGAGCGCGGGCGAACCGGGTCATCCTGCACGAGCGATGCGACATAACCGGTCAGTGCCCCGCCTGCGAACAATCCGATAATGAGTCCGAATATGAACAGCCACTTGAACGTGAGCCATACGACGAGTCCGAATGTCCGCCATCCGCTGCGTTTGATAGCCGCCGGTTTATGTACTTCCTCCATATCGAGGTATTCCTCCTCCAAAACGCCCGCTATCATTATAGCACATTCTTCCGCAAACTGGCAGGAGCTTTGGATGCTTTTCCCTGCGTCCAATATTGTCCAATCGGCCAGTGCTCATAAATTTGACGCGGATCGCGATCTTATGGTATAACGCTGATAATAGATTTAGTCGAACAGCGATGACAAGCGCCAGTAGCGCGCGGCAGCCGCATGCAGAGAGCCGGTGGGAGGTGCGAACCGGTTGCGGGCCGATGGCGTGAATTACGGCTTCGAGCTGGAAGGGGGAACGGTGCTGAGGCACGCAGTAGTCCTTCCCGGATGCGTCCGTTACGCGCAATGAAGTGAGAGCGCTGCATGCCGGCCTTCCGGGTGACGGGAGGAACGGAGCGCTTTAACGAGGGTGGTACCGCGAGCAGATCCTTCTCGTCCCTTGAGACAGAAGGATCTTTGTGTTGTTCAGAATCGATAGGAGGAAGCATGCTATGGAGAATAAGGTAACGTTGACGCAGGAGCAGGAGCGCGAGGTAGAACGGCAGTTGGCTGTCATACGAAGAGGCGTGGTCGAGATCGTGCCGGAAGAGGAGCTGCGGGCAAAGTTGGCCTCCTCGATTACGGCGGGCAAGCCGCTGAAGGTAAAGCTCGGGCTTGACCCGTCAGCGCCGGATATTCATGTCGGTCATACGGTCGTGCTGCATAAGCTGCGCCAGTTCCAACAGCTTGGCCATCAGGTGCAGCTCATCATCGGCGACTTCACGGGACGGATCGGCGACCCGACAGGCAAATCGGAGACGCGGAAGCAGCTTACGGAAGAAGACGTGAACCGCAATGCAGAGACGTACAAGAAGCAGATATTCAAAATTCTCGATCCCGCGAACACGACGGTGTACTACAATTCCGAATGGCTGGGGCCGATGAATTTTGCCGATGTGGTAGGGCTGGCCGCCAAGCTGACGGTAGCCCGCATGCTCGAGAGGGATGACTTTACGAAGCGGTACCAGTCCGGGCAGCCGATCAGCATTCATGAATTTTTCTACCCGCTGATGCAGGGCTACGATTCGGTTGCGCTCGAGAGCGACGTCGAGCTCGGGGGAACCGATCAGAAGTTCAACCTGCTCATGGGGCGCACGCTGCAGAAGGAATACGGCAAATCGACGCAGGCAGCGATCACGCTTCCGCTTTTGGAAGGCCTCGACGGCGTCAACAAGATGAGCAAGAGCCTCGGCAACTACATCGGGATCGATGAGGAGCCGAACGAAATATACGGCAAATCGATGTCCGTGCCGGACGAGCTGATGTTGAAATATTACGAGCTGGCAACGGATATCGACAACGAGGAATTGGATGCGCTGCGGCAAGGTCTGGAAGACGGCTCCGTACATCCTCGCGATGCGAAAATGCGGCTCGCGCGGACGTTCGTGCGGATGTACCACGGCGAAGAAGCAGGCGCAGCCGCGGAGCAGCACTTCGTCACGGTGTTCCAGCAGCGCGCGCTGCCTGACGACATCGCGTCGGCAACGGTGCCGGAGAGCGAACTGGAGAACGGCAAGATTCGGATTGCGAAGCTGCTGACCGTGCTCGGACTGCAGAGCTCGGGAAGCGAAGCGAGACGCAGCGTGCAGCAAGGCGCGGTCAAGGTGAACGAGCGGAAGATCGAAGATCCGAACGAAGAACTGACGCTGCAGGAAGGCGACATCATTCAAGTCGGCAAACGTAAGTTCGCGAGAATCGCGAAATAGAACGAAAAAAGAAGCTGTCCCCGCGGGGACAGCTTCTTGTCATGATTAACGGCTGTAGAATTCGACGATTTGCTTCTCGTCGATGTCTTGGGAAAGCTCGGCACGCTCAGGCAGGCGGACAAACTTGCCTTCCATAGCGTTGACGTTGAATTCCAGGTATTGCGGCAGGTGGTGGCGGCCTTCGACAGCTTCCTTGATCGTCTTCAGTGCGCGGCTGCGTTCACGCAGGCCGATCACGTCGCCGAGGGATACCGTGTAAGAAGGAATGTCGACCTTCTTGCCGTTTACCGTTACGTGGCCGTGTGCGACGAGTTGACGCGCGCCGGCACGGGAGTTCGACAGACCCAGGCGATAGACCAGGTTGTCCAGACGGCTCTCGAGCAGAACCATGAAGTTCTCGCCCGCGATGCCCTTCATGCTCGTAGCTTTATCGAACAGGTTGCGGAATTGCTTCTCGTTCAAGCCGTACATATGGCGAAGCTTCTGCTTCTCTTGAAGCTGAATGCCATAGCCGCTCATTTTCTTGCGTTGACCCGGGCCGTGTTGGCCAGGAGGGAAAGGGCGCTTCAATTCTTTGCCGGAACCGCTCAGGGAAATGCCGAGACGACGGCTCAATTTAAACTTTGGTCCAGTATAACGTGACATGTAGGGATTAACTCCTTCTTCAAATGGGATGTTTGAAAATGGGGTTGTTTCGCCGAGTGTTGCCTGCATCTCCGCTGTTCGCGAATAGCTCGACAGGAAAGTTCAGCCGCTGTCCCGTCGCTGGCATCCTCCATGAGGGTGACACAAAACCGTTGCCCAATATTTCAACAATAAATATTATATGATGTATAGCGGGAAAGTCAAGTCTCGCGCTCGAAAAGTGCGGCGGCGCTGGCTGCGTCATTTTCAGAAGTTGTCATCCAAGCTTTCCATCATTAGGTATTTGGTCCCTGATTGCGCATAGAAATTAGTGCAAACTTCTTAATAATGCAGTATAGTAGTAAGAGAAATTATCGCTAGCCATAGACAGCGTGTACACGGCGCATTCGAAACCATGAAGGAGGGGGAGCAATGGACACGCAGATGCATTTGGGAGCGAATGATCCGTCCGCCGCTCATGCTGACCGTTCAGTTGAGCCGGCTGCTTCCGATTCCTGGTTTCATGAAACCGATGTGAATGAATATGACGCGCCATATCTCGGTCCGTTGTTAACGGACAGCTTCAGCAAATACGCTGCCGAATATGAGCAGGCAGAGGACGGTCCGAAGGACGCAATCGCGCTCTATGATTCGCTTGGCAGCGAGCTGTCGCGTTCGGGAGAACTGCCGGCTGCTGCCGAGCAGCGGCTCCTGAATTGCGTCGAACGCGCGATCGGCTCGGGATCTGCCGAGGAGCTCGCATTCACCGGCGGCGACGGAACGGAATTGCTGCTTCGTGCGCAAGCCATTCGAACACGCAGGACAGACAAGCTGCTGGCTGTACTCGTATTCTGCATGCCAGTCAATGGCGATTCGCGCGCGAGCCGTGCCTATATGAGGGCGAGTGCACTGCACTTCCGCATGCATTTCTACGCGGCGTTCGAGCAGAAGATGTTGCAGCAGGTCGTTACGGAGCAGCGAATTACCGATAAGGAATCGCAGCGCAAGGATGCGTTGTTCCATGTAGCCAAGCGGCTGCATGACCAGATCGACGTGCCATCCGTCCTGAAGGAGACGATTCGAAGCCTCGAGACGCTCTATCCGAATTCGGAGGTCGATTTGTTCCTGTCGCAGGACTACGCGACTGTCGATGCGCGGGTCAAGCCGCTCGTATTCAAGCATGCCGCTAACGATATTTGCGCGCGGGCGTTCCTGGAAGGGAAGCCCGTGAAAGAGAACGGCGACGTATTCAAGCTAGC
>JAEZCJ010000198.1 GCA_023433615.1 Bacillota bacterium
GTGAACGAAGCCATTATGACGCGCCTCGGCCGCAGCACGACGATGGTGTACGCGAAGGGCGGCTATTCGCGCGAAGATACGCAGATGATCTACTGCGTGGTGACGCGGCTAGAGGTCTCCAAGCTCAAGACGCTCGTGCAGGAGATCGATCCCCAGGCGTTCATCTCCATCCAGAATGTCGCGGACGTGCTGGGCGCCGGCATGGATAAGAAGGCGATCCATTAGCGCATGCCGATGGCGCCCTTCGCGAGATCGACGGCAGCCGCGATCACGCGGTTCGGGCTGCCTAACGGCACGCGCAGCGTCTGCAGCAGGCACAGCACAAGCGCGAGTCCCAAGATGCTGCCGTAGACAGCCAGCTCCTTCATCTTCGACTTGCGCCGCTTCCATAGACGCGGCATGTCCAGCAAGGCAATCGCCGCGAACAGCGCCAGCAGTCCTGCGATACGCAATATGCTCACTCCCTCCCGAGTTATCCCTTCATCTTATCGATCGTCGGCTCGATGACGAGCCCGCCGCGGCGGACATTGGCATCCGTCTGGATCTCGAGCTTCACGTGTTGAAGCTCGCTCCGCCAATCCTTGCTGACCTTCCGCCATGCATCCGGGTGGGTCATGCGAAGCTTGCGTCCGATGCCGAAGACATCCGCGCGCTTGTTAACGCCCTCCTCGAACATGCCGCGGACCAGCTCATCGATCTTGTCCGCGACATTCTTCTCCAATGCGTTCAGCACATCCGGCTCCAGCAGCTCCTCCCTACAAGTCTGGTCGTTTACGTTGCCTTCAATGAAGACGCGCAGCCGAGCGAGCACGCGGCCGTCTGCCCAATCCGCGCGCAGCTTGCTCTGGAAGTCTGTCAGGAGATAGGTAGCATATTCCTGTTCATGTTTCGGACAGGCGACGGTCAAGATCGCATTCTCATACTTATTGGTCGCGATCGCCAGTCCATGGACCGTCTCGGTCGTCACGGAGCCCACCATTTTGTCGCCGCGGAATATGGCGGCCCCGGCAAGCTCATAAGTCTCGACCTTGCCGCGAATCTTCCGCGGATTGATAATGTCGAGCGTCGTGTCCACGCCAGGCGTCACCAATATGGCCGTGAGCTTACGCAGCGTCATCTGCCTGGCCGGCAGCTGCCGAATCTGGGCATTGTTGATCAAGTCGGCCATCGACTTGGCAGGCACGCTGCCGAGCTCGATTTTCTGATTGAGCAGATCCTCAGCCTTTCCGCGCGTGACGACGACGAAGGTGCCGGAACGGCTGTCGCGGTCGCGCTCGAACCAAGTCAACACCGGCGCGATGCCCGACTTGGCTAACTCCTGCCCGAAGATGACGATCTGCAGATGCGGCCAATAGAGCCGGCGAGGCGAGATGCGATTCAACTCGGACACAGCGTCGGTGTACGTTTTGCCGGAGGCGGATATGCTCCATGTCGGCAGCTCCGATCCGCCGCCTCCGCTGTTCGCTCCTTGCGTGGTCGGTTTGATAACCTGTGCCGTCACTTCGAACTCGCCGTTCGGGGCAAGGTCGACCCCTACCCCGATGACGACGGCCACCTCGTTCAATTCCCTCTTGTCCCAACAGCCGCTGACGAGCATCAGGGCAGCGAGCATGGAGAGCGCAATCGCGACTCTGCGCAGCGGTCGGTTCACGCGTCTCCCCCCTCGGGCCGGCTGTTCCATTTTTGCCGATGGTTCATCTTCGTCTTGTCCGCCGCTACCTCTTGAGGGTTCTGCTCCATCGACCACCAAGGGAAGCGAACGAACAGATCGCGCCAGCTCTTCTTATGGAACGGCATGATCGGGGACAAGTACGGCACGCCGAACGATCGGATGGAATTCAGGTGGATGAGCAGCATGATAAGCCCGAAGAAGAAGCCGAATGCGCCGATGAAGGCGGCGAGCAGCAGCAATGCGAACCGGATCATCCTGGAGGCGACGGCAATGCTGTAGGACGGCGTTGTAAACGAAGCGATCGCGGTCGCGGATACGGCAATGACCGTGCCGGCGCCGACCAGCGAGGCTTCGACGGCGGCTTGTCCGAGCACTAAGCCGCCGACGATCGAGACGGCCGAACCGATCGTCTTCGGCAGTCGAATGCCGGCCTCGCGAAGAATCTCGAACGTAAGTTCCATGAGCAGCACTTCAACCGCAATGCCGAACGGAACTCCTTCGCGCTGCCCGGTCAGGGCGATCAAGAGGGGCGTCGGGATCATCTCTTGGTGGAAGGTCAGGAGCGCGACATAGAACGACGGCAACAGGAAAGACAAGAGGAACGTCACCGTTCGAAGCAGCTTCAGAAGCGAAGCGATGTCGAACCGCTGGTAGTAGTCCTCGTTGGAATACAGGAACAGGCTGATCGTCGCAGGCACGATCAACGCGAGCGGCGTGCCGTCGGTCATGATCGCGATTCGCCCTTCCAAGAGCGCCGCGGCGACCCGGTCCGGCCGCTCGGTATTGAATACGGTCGGGAAGGGCGAGTATACCGGATCCTCAATGAATTCCTCGATATACTGCGATTCGAGAATGCCGTCGAGATCGATCTTGGCCAAGCGGCTCTTCACTTCATCCACGATTTCGGCCTTGGCCAGCCCCTTCACGTACAGGATGGAGACGGTCGTGTTCGAGAGCTTGCCGATCTTGCGATTCTCGACCTTAAGCCGAGGCGTCTGCAGCCGCTTGCGTACCAAGCCGATATTCGTCTGAATCGACTCGTTGAACGATTCCCGCGGCCCTCTGACGACGGCCTCGGCTACCGGTTCGCTGACGGCGCGCCGCTCGCCGCCCTCGACGGGAGCGACATAAGCGGATGCGCCGTCCCCGATCAGCAAGACGGCTTGACCGGTGAGCAGTTCCTTGGCAGCCTCTTCGACGGTGTTAACGGCTTCGAGCTTATTCGTAGCGAGCACGCTGCCGGGATCGGCTAAAGCCTGTTCCGTGCCATGCTGAAGCTCGCGGATGACGAACTGGTCGAGCAGCGTCTTGTCTACGATGCCCTCCAGATAGTAGACGACGGCTTCTTCGTTCGGGTCTGCGTCTTGGTCTTGCCGCTTCAGGCGCAGTCGTCTAGAGCCTAGATCGTCGGTATGATCCAGATACTGCCGAAGCAGCCGTTCGTTCTCGCTTAGGCTGGCACGGAGAGGGGTCTGCTGCGTCTCTTGGTCCGGGGCAGCCTGCCGAAAATGCCGGATGGAACGCTTCATCGTGCTGTCCTCCTCGGTCTGCCGAGCCGGATCCGCGCGACGACCAGCATCAGCAGCGGCAGCACCAGGCCGACCGAGACCGCGTAGAGCGGATACGACTCCTGCAGGAAACGGTAGATTTCGATGAAATTATCGCTCAGGAGCAGCGAGAAGATAACGAGCAGCGCTCCAATAGGCGCTGCCAATACGCGATAATCGTCGACCTTCAGCAATTGGGCAAGCCCGACGGTCACCGCGAATAAGAACAGCGCGATCTTCGAGAAGGAGCCCAGGCTCCAGAGGTAGATAGCCAGAATATCGAGACGCTGCAGTTCGGCGATCTGAATGTCGCGCAGCATCTGGAATGTCGGGAAGCTGAGGCCCATGCTGCGCTCGCCGCCGAATAGGGCGACCGGTCCCGTTACGGGGCCTAGAAACATCAAGATTAGGATAATCATCGTGACGACGCTGGCCCGCTTGAGCTTAGCCTGCTTGTTCACGTACGGGAACACCATGGCGAGGACCAGGAAGGTGCTGTAGAGACCGATGAGATTCAGGGCCCCCATCATGGCAGGACCGAGGCCGTTCTCCAGAATGGGCAGGAAGTTCGAGTAATCCTTGTCCTTGTGCGTGAAGATCGAAGCCGTGATGCCAACCGGAATCATGGTGCACAGGAAAATGGCGTTGGTGCGGGCAAGCACCTCGATCCCGTTGCGCACGGCATAGACGGCTAGGATGACGATTGCAGCGTGATAGATCAGAATCGGTGTCCGAGGCGTAATCGCCGAAGTGAAGAACTCGCCGAATCCGCGGATCGAGAGCGCCGCATCGTGAAAGAAGAAGAATAAGAACAAGAATGCCAACAGCCTTCCTGCCCACTTGCCTGCAATGCGTTGAACATATTCGATGAGCGACTGTCCGGGGTACAGCCTGGCAAGCGAGGCGACGACATACCCGATCAGCATTGCGGGCAAGAGGGCTATGAGCACGGCCAGCCAGCAATCGCGGCCGGCGTGGTTGATGATGACGGGGATGAACAAGAGATGCCCCGTCACGGTGATGCTGGAGATGCCCAGCATCAGTGCCTGCACCCTGGATATGGACACGTTACTCATTGGCTGCACCACCCAGTCATTGGCTTTCCTCTTAATCTGAACCAAAGGAGAGGATTTCATGCTGAGCGCTGCAGGCTGCCGGATAAGGAGGGCGTTCGAATTAGTGGCGGTTAGGGGTGGAAAATTGTGTCGGGAAGCCTACAGGTTACCGCAATAGCGAAGAATCCCGCGCGATCAGCCGATGCGGAATAAGGGTCCTTCGAGCCGGGATCGGCTCGCCCTTGATGGCTTGCAGCAGCCGCTGCGAGGCCATGTAGCCGAGCTGGTAGACGCCGATATCGACCGAGCTGATCGGAGGCGTCGTTAAGGCGGACAGCGGGATATTGTTGAAGCCGAACAAGGCCAAGTCGTCGGGAACCTTGAAGCCGAGCTCGCTTACGCCGCCGAGCACGCCCAGCGCCATCATGTCGTCCATGACGACCAGTGCGGTCGGTCGTTCCGGGAGCTGCATGATAAGCGACATTGCGCGGTAGCCGCTCTCCTGAAGGAAGTCGCCCTCGACGACCCATTCTTGGCGTGCAGGGATGCCGCTATCCTCCATCGCCTTGCGATAGCCGGCCAGCCGATCCTTCGACACGACGAGGTTAGGAGGACCGCTGACGAATCCGACCCGCTGATGGCCCTGCAGGATGAGGTGGCGGGTGACATCGTATGCGGCTTGGACGTTGTCGTTGTCCACGGTCAGAATATCGGGGGCCTCGTCGCTTCGTCCGATGAGCACGAACGGGAAGCGATGTGCCGTCAATAGCGTTACGACCGGGTCGCAGCTGCGCGAATGCAGCAGAATCAGGCCATCGACGCGTCTGCCGCGCATGAGGCGGTTGACGGTATCCAGCTCTTCGCGTTCCGAGGTGCCTGTCGCGAGCATCAGGTCATATTCCGAACGCGTTGCGCGCGTGACGATGCCGCGAATGACCTCGGCGAAGAATTGGTTCTGGAACAGCTCTTCGGCCGAGCGCGGCAGCAGCAGGCCGATCGTATGCGTGACGCCTTGGACGAGACTCTTGGCCATCGCGTTCGGGTGGTAGCCGAGCTCATCCATGATTGCCCTGACTCGGCGTGCCGTGGCTTCGCTGATACGGGGATTGCCGCTGATGACGCGGGAGACGGTAGAAGGCGAGACGCCGGCTCGTTTGGCAATATCGACGATCGTAATGCTCACGCGGGCACCTCCAATCTAGTGGGGGATGTCTGATTCCCACCATCGTACCTTATGCCTCTGCCGACTGTAAACCGCGAGTCTTCAATGTTACAATGATCCTGCAGACCAGCAGATTAGGGAGGCGGATTGGAATGGATATATGGGAAGCGATCCGCGGCAGGCGGTCGGTCGGCCGCGTGAGCGCAGAGCCGGTAGCGAGGGAGAAGATCGAGCGGATTCTGGAGGCGGCGAATTGGGCGCCTAGCCACCATGGAACCGAACCATGGCGGTTCTACGTCATGACCGGCGCGGGAAGGGACGTTCTGGCACGCGCATACGGCGACGTGGCCGCTCATCAAGCCGGCGGGACGCTGGACGCGGAAGCGCGGGCCAAGCACGGGACTAAGGCCTATCGCGCGCCGGTCGTAATCGCTGCTGCCGTATCGCCGAGCGCAGATCCGAAGGTGATCGTCGCAGAGGAGTATGCAGCCGCGCATGCGTCGGTACAGAATCTGCTGCTGGCCGTCCATGCACTAGGATTGGCGGCGATCTGGCGCTCCGGGGAGCCGATGTACCATCCGGCCATGGCGGAGGCCTTCGGCCTGTCGGAAGGCGAGGCGCTGGTCGGACTGCTGTACATCGGGCATCCGGAAGCCACGGTCCAAGAGGGCAGAAGAAGGCCGGCAGCGGACAAGACGGTGTGGCTGACAGGAGAAGAATAGTCTGCGAGGGCTGCGATTCAGGATTGACAGCGGCCCTTCCGCATGCGAAAATGTACGCGTGTACATTTTCGCATCGCCAAGACAGACAATGAAGGTGGTAAGCGGATTCATGGCATCCCGCAGAGAGGTCGCCGAGCTCGCAGGCGTATCCGAAGCGACCGTATCGCGCGTGCTGAACGGCGTCGGCCCGATGCGCGAAGCGACGCGCATTCGCGTGCTGGAGGCGGCGCAGGCGCTTGGCTATCATCGGAACGCGATCGCGGCGAGCTTCGCGAGAGGGCGAAGCGGCAATCTCGGGGTCGTGCTCCCGCATGTGCCGAAGGTTCGCGTGTTCTCGACCTACTATTTCTCCGAGATACTAGGCGGCATCGGCGAGGCGGCGCATGCGCACGGTTACGGGCTGCTGCTCCTTCATCGCAATCCGCAGGAGCCCTACGACTATCTGTCGTTGTTCCGTTCGGTGCGCATCGACGGCTGCATCGTGCTGGGTGCCAGCAGCATCGAGAGCGAGATCACCGGTATCGCGCAGATGGCCGAGGAAGGGGTTCCCTTCTGCTTAATCGACCATAATAGCGAGGGAGCCGGCATAAGCGCTGTCGTCGCGGCGCATGAAGAAGGAAGCTGGCAGGCCGTCATGCATCTGCTGGAACGCGGGTGCGAGCGCATCGGCTTCCTGAACGGCTCCGCGCGCTACTCGACGAGTGCCGAACGCTATGCGGGTTATGTCCGTGCGCTGCGGGACAAGGATCTGAAGCCGGATTCGGCGCTCCGCTTCGAGGGTAATTACAGTCTGACCAGCGGACGGGCCGCCGCGGCGGCTGTGCATGCCCGGCTATCGGAGCTCGATGCGTTATTCGTCGCCAATGACCGTATGGCCATCGGGCTCATGCAAGGGCTGCGGGAGCTCGGCTGCAGCCTGCCGGAAGATTTGCCGATCGTAGGCTGCGACGATTCGGATGCGGCGCGGATGTCGAATCCGCCGCTGACGACCGTACGCGTTCCGTTCTACGAGATGGGCCGGATCGCGGGCGATAGGCTGCTGACGCTGCTGCCCGATTGGCAGGGCGAGTCCTCGGCGTTTCGGGAGGTTGCCCCCACCGAGCTCATCATCCGCACCTCGAGTGTCCGATTGTGATTGCGATGTTAATGCTGCGAAGCGTATTCGACGTCGAATCTTGAACGCTAGCGAAACTTAAGCGTATGCTTCCGATGTGCGTTTCCTACGGAAACGCTGGAGGTGCTCATGTAGCTTAGACTACAAGCATATGCTTCCGATGTGCGTTTCCTACGGAAACGCCTGAGCTCCTCATTTTCTACTATCGTTCAACCTTCTCGGCACTGACAATCGGACCTTGGGAAGAAAATTAAGAAAGAACATTACTTAACTCTACGAAGGAGGCATTACGATGAAACAGATCAATGTGGGCATGGTCGGGTACAAATTTATGGGCAAGGCGCATAGCCAGGCATACAAGGAAGCACCGATGTTCTTCCCTGATGCGCCGCAGCCGGTCATGAAGGCGATCTGCGGACGCGATCAGGCTGGCGTCGAGCAGGCTGCCCGGCAATTCGGCTGGGAAGACGCGGTGACCGATTGGCGGGAATTGATCAGTCGCGACGATATCGATGTTATCGATATCAATGCACCTTCTAACGTACATAAGGAAATTGCGCTTGAGGCTGCGCGCGCAGGCAAGCATATATTCTGCGAGAAGCCGCTGGCGCTTACGCTGGCCGACTCCCGCGAGATGCTCAAGGCAGCGGAAGATGCCGGCGTGAAGCATATGGTCGGGTTCAACTACCGGTTCGCGCCGGCCGTGATGCTGGCGAAGAAGCTGATCGAAGAAGGCCGTCTCGGCCGGATCTACCACTTCCGAGCATGGTTCCTGCAGGATTGGATCGTCGATCCGAACTTCCCGCTCGTCTGGCGTCTGGATAAGACGGTCGCGGGCTCCGGTTCGCACGGGGATCTCGGCGCGCACTTGATCGACCTGTCGCACTATCTGATCGGCGACATGACCGAAGTGATCGGCATGAGCGAGACGTTCGTGAAGGAGCGGCCGCTTGCGTCGTCGATGACGGGACTCAGCGCGAAGGGCAGCGCGGACGCGCCTAAGGGCGAGGTAACCGTCGACGATGCGACGCTGTTCCTGTCGCGGTTCGAGAACGGCGCGCTCGGCAGCTTCGAAGCGACGCGTTACGCGTCCGGCCATCGCTGCACGAACGCTTTCGAGATCAATGGCAGCAAGGGCAGCGTGAAGTTCGATTTCGAACGCATGAATGAACTGCAGGTGTATTTTACGGACGATGCTGACGATGTACAAGGCTTCCGCCGCGTCCTTGCAACGGATCCGGCGCATGCGTACATGGATGCTTGGTGGCCGGCGGGGCATACGATCGGCTACGGCCAGACGTTCACGCACGAGGTGGTCGAGCTGGTTAAGGCGATCGAAGAAGATCGCCAGCCGGTGCCGAATTTCGTGGACGGCGTGAAATGCCAAGCGGTACTTGAGGCGGTAGACCGTTCGATCGAAGAACGTCGCTGGGTCGGCATCAGCGAGATGTAAGCAAGACAATCGAGAGGGGTGCGCAAGCGATGAAGCAAGCATTAATCGTATGGGGCGGCTGGAACGGCCATGAGCCGGAGCAGGTCGCAGGTATTTTCCGAGAGGTGCTCGTACAAGAGGGCTTCGAGGTCGAAGTGTCGGATACGCTGGAAGCGTTCGCCGATGCGGAGAAGCTGAAGGGATTGGATCTCATTATTCCGTTATGGACGATGGGACGCATCGATCAGAAGCTGGTCGACAATGTCTCGCAAGCCGTTCAGAGCGGCGTCGGGCTCGCAGGCTGCCATGGCGGCATGTGCGACGCGTTCCGCGAGAACGTGGATTGGCAGTTCATGACGGGCGGCCAATGGGTGGCGCACCCGGGCAATGACGGCGTCGACTACATCGTCAACGTCAAGCATAGCTCAAGCCCGCTCGTAGCGGGAATCGCCGATTTTCCCGTGAAGTCGGAGCAATATTACCTGCACGTCGACCCGGCGGTCGAGGTGCTGGCCACGACGCGCTTCCCGACCGTGCCGGGTCCGCATTCGCTGAACGGTCCGGTCGATATGCCGGTCGTCTGGACGAAGCGCTGGGGCGTCGGCCGCGTCTATTACAATTCGCTCGGCCATGTCGCGAATATCGTAGACATGCCGGTCGTGAAGGAGCTTATGCGCCGCGGCTTCCTATGGGCGGCAGAGGGACGCGAGATCGCCGCGCAGGCGGGCGTCTCGGGAGAGCCGGTCTACACGGGAATGGCGGATAACCAACTGTAAGCAGAACTTGCACGCAATGCAGCTATAGAGAGGAAGGAACGTTAACCCATGACCAAATTGAAAGCCGGCATTATCGGCACTGGCAATATCAGCGGCATCTACTTCCAGAATGGGAGCAAGTTCGATTCGCTGGAGATCGTCGCTTGCGCGGACATGGATGTAGAGCGCGCGAAGGCTAAAGGGGCCGAGCACGGCGTACGCGGCTGCTCCGTGGAAGAACTGCTGGCGGATCCGGAAATCGAACTTGTCATTAACCTGACCATACCTCAGGCGCATGCGTCCGTGTGCCTGCAAGCCCTCGAAGCGGGCAAGCATGTCTACGTCGAGAAGCCGCTGGCCGTTACGCGCGAGGAAGGGCAGCAGGTGCTGGAGCTCGCGGCCAAGAAGGGGCTGCGGGTCGGATGCGCACCGGACACGTTCCTCGGCGGCGGCATCCAGACTTGCATTAAGCTGATTCAAGAAGGGGCGATCGGAACGCCGATCGGCGCGACGGCATTCATGCTGAGCGGAGGGCACGAGGTCTGGCATCCGGCGCCGGAGTTCTACTACCAGAAGGGCGGCGGACCGATGTTCGACATGGGCCCGTACTACCTGACGGCGCTCGTGGCGATGCTCGGGCCGATCAACCGCGTGACGGGCTCGGCACGCATCTCGTTCCCGGAGCGGACGATCACGAGCCAGCCGAAGGCAGGCACGCGCATCCCGGTCGAAGTGCCGACGCATGTCGCCGGTATCCTGGACTTCGAAGCAGGTCCGGTCGGCACGATCCTGACGTCGTTCGACGTTAAGGGCGGATCCGTGCTGCCGCGCATCGAAGTGTACGGAAGCGAAGGCACGCTCCTCGTGCCGGACCCGAACAACTTCGGCGGAGTGCCGCGCATCTCGCGCGCAGGCGCCCGCGAATGGGAGGACGTGCCACTGACGCACGGCCACGCCGAGAATGCGCGCGGCATCGGCGCAGCCGACATGGCGAAGGCGATTCTGAGCGGCCGCGACCATCGCGCGAACGGGCATATGGCGTACCACGTGCTGGAGGCGATGTACGGCTTCCACGATGCTTCCGAGTCGGGCGCGCATTACCGCATGCAGAGCACCTGCGATCAGCCTGCGCCGCTGCCGGCCGGGATGACGGAATTCACGCTGGACTAAGCATAAGGAACAGGAGGGGACATATGACCCCTCCTGTTTTTTGCTTAATTGAGGCAGGCGGCGAGCGACCGTTTCCTGCCGTGAACCATAGTGGTAAAAAGTACAACTATTCCGCGTGAAAATGGACCATACGGCAGAATAGTGTAGAAATGTACAGTTATTTCCGGGGCGTTGAGCGATCTGGGGGATTCAGCTGGGAATAGTGGTAGGAAATGCATCTATTTTTTCAGAACTGGTACGGTGGCCTGATATAGTGGTACAAAATTGCACTAATCTTGTGTGAAGGCGGTTAAAAGCCCTCTGACACCGCCACCACCGCCGTAACGCCGCAATCGCCGCGCCATGCATTGACAATCACAAATGCTCGCGGTTCACCTGTTCGTTTCGAATCATCTGCGCGAGCTTCTCCGCAAGTCGATCGTGCTCGGGAGGCAGCTTTCGGAGGCCGAACCAGCCGCGGCGCTTGTGCTTCTGCAGCAGCTTCAGCAGGTACTCTTTCTCCTTCAAGGTCAGCATTGTCCATTCACCCCGCTTGCCGCTCGAACGCGACGATCCATTCGCCCTGCGTCATGGCATAGCCGGCATCGCCTTCCACTAAGAGGCCGTACAAGCCTTTGACATCGAGGAATTCCCGTCGCTCGCCGTTGTCGAATTCGAGCGTGATGTAGTAATAGGTGCGTGTGCGGCCCGTATGATGGATGCCGTTATTGCCGTGATGATGGGAGCCGCCGTGCGAACGGACATCGGCCCGCTTGGCAACGATGCGAGCGTATGCGGATTGCTTAGGCGCGTTTGAATTGCGCACGTGTCGGACGGCGGTGTACAAGAGGCCGCCGATGACGATGACGAAGCCTGCGCCGACCAGAATCGGAACCAAGGTGAATAGGATGTTGAACATGCCCCCGCCGCCGAAGGGCGAGGAATCGAACGGGTCCATGCGTGCGCCTCCTTGCTGTCGTCGTATTGACTGTCCGTCAGTATATACGCACGACCGAGCCATTATGTTCCACGCGGCCTGCTTTTCCGCTGGCATTAATGTTTCCGCATGTCCTCGCATATGGATAAGGTAGACAAGTGCCGGAGGAGCCGATTGACCAGACTCGGCAACGACGGGAAGGGGGGCTTCACGCATGGCAAGATGGGGAAGGCGCGGTTGGCGGGGCTTGATGCGTCCGCGCGCGATGCGAGTCCCGTTCAGCATGCCTGCCAAGCGCCCGGCTAGGAGCACAGGATGGCGCACTCCGCGGCGTTCAGCCTTTAAGCTGGGCGCATTTCATGGCGGCGGAGGCCGCAGAAGGGCAATCGGGAGCGGGAACGGCAGCGGCAGGAGCGGATTTCGGTTCGGCAAGCGCAGAATGTTCCTCGTCATCTGCTTGCTGTCGATCGTCTTGACCTTCCAAGGATTCGTGTTCATGGAGCGCAATCTGCGCCCGCCGCTCATGAATATCGCGACGCTCCGCGTCAAGCAGATTGCGACCGAAGCGATTAACCAATCGATTGCCCAGCAGGTGGCCAGCCGCTCCGACTTCGAGAAGCTGGTCGACTGGCGGACCGACGACAGCGGCAAGGTGTCCGGCTTCATGCTGAATTACGGTGAGCACATGCGCATTACGTCGGAGACGATTCGAACGGTTCAGAGTACGCTGAATGAGATCAAGCACGTTCCCGAGCATATCCCGATCGGGCAGGCACTCGGCAGCGCGGTGATCGCATCGTTCGGCCCTCGGATGCCCGTCCGGTTCGAGCCGGTCGGGGCAGCCAAGGTCGAGCTGAATACGAGGCAGTCGGACGCGGGCATCAACATGATCCTCGTCGAGGTATACATTCGAATCGTGGCAGAGGTGGCCATCATCATACCGTTCGATACGAAGCCGGAGATGGTCGAGACCGAAATTCCGATCTCTTACCTGCTCGTCGTAGGTGACGTTCCGATGTATTATTACGACAATAAAGGCAATCCGGTCGGCGGAGACGCGAAAGGCGCTCCGAATATATCGCTGCCGATGGAGCCGGGCAACAAGAGCGAAGGGGTGTCGACGACGCTCCAGAATAAGGCGGAGCCGACGCTGAAGGAAGGCGTGTCTTCGCAGCCGAGCGATCATTCGCCGGAAGACGAGACCGAGGGCGGGCAAGCGTCATCGCCGGAGGAGGTTCCTTCGAGCGAGCCGCAGTCCAATGCCGGAGCGGATGGCTGACTGCTTATGCATCCTTGCCGCGGTCCCGCGCGAGCGCAGCCCGGCTCGCAGCACAGAACGAATAGAACCTGCCGCGGCAGGTTCTATTTGTTCTTCTTCGTTCGAATGCGCCGCCATTCCTGCTTCTCCCAAGCTCGCAGCATCGGATAAGGGTCGAATGACCATTCCACGAGCCCGCGGTCGCGATATACGCCGTAGTGAAGATGCGGCGGGAACTTGCCGGATGTGCCGGGCTTGCCGTAGCCGGAGCTGCCGACCCAGCCGATGACCTGTCCGGGCTTCACGATTTCGCCGACCTTGACCGTCTTGTCGAAGCCGGATAAATGCGCGTAGTAGTGGTAGATGTTGTCGAGGTCCCGAATGCCGACGCGCCATCCGCCGAACGGATTCCAGCCCTTGATCTCGACAACGCCGTAGCAGGTGCTGCGTACAGGGACGCCGTACCCGGCAAAAATATCCGTCCCCTCGTGAATGCGATAACCGCCCCAGCCGCGTGCGGCTCCCCAGGTGCTCCGGTACGAATAGTCGCTGCGCACCGGCAGCGGGAACGCATGCTCGAACAAGTCCAGTTTGTCGAAGGCCGCGTACAAGGAAGCGAATTGATTGATGCGCTGCACGGCCCGCGTATTGTGATAGTACTCCCATAGCCCGATGGCAAAATCGTCCGCAGCCGTGCCGTAGGTCAGCACATGCCTCGCGATCGTGTAGAGTACGTCGACGTCGTTATGCCGATCAGCCTTGCCGTCGCTGTTGCCGTCGAGGCCGATTCCGCCGAAATGGCGGATCGTGCCCGGCGACGTCTCTTCCTCGTCGGGATTCATCGCGCCTGCCCATACGTCCGGCGGGATATGGATGGCGAGCAGTCCCGTGGGCTTCGGCCGGTCCTTCGGCCTTGCCTTGGTCAGCGTCCGCTCGTATTGATCAATGGAGGCCAGATAGTACCAGGGGATGCCGGTGACAGCCTCCATCTCTTCGAATAGATCGCGCCGCGCAGCCATGCGAGCGGCTTCCGAATCTGCTGCCGGCGCGTTCGCGGCGGCGATGCAGGGCGCAGGCTGAACGGCCGCCGCAAGAATGACGAGCCCGAGGAGGGCTAGGCCGGCCTTCATCGGCCGCCATCGTGGTCTGCTGAGAAGCATTGATTTCGAGCGCCTCCTTCTGTCGATTGCCGTGTGAGTGGACAGCTGACTCTGGGATTAGCATTTGCATATCATTGGTTTTTATCCGGGGAGAAGCGCGATGTTGGGATATGCTAAGGGAAGGCAGGAGGGTGCGGCCCCTTGAAGCCTTTTACAGATACGCCGTACTCCTTTATAATAAGTAAGATAGCTGTCGAAATGGATGAGGAAAGCAGGTCGACTCATGAGCACGAAACAACGGAACCGGGAGCCTAAACCCGATTGGCTTCGCATTAAGCTAACGACAGGCGGACCGTACGCCGAGATTAAAGATATGATGCGTTCCAAGACCTTGCATACCGTATGCGAGGAAGCGCGCTGCCCGAATATATACGAATGCTGGGCGAATCGCACCGCTACCTTCATGATCCTGGGCGATATCTGTACGCGTGCATGCCGATTCTGCGCCGTGAAGACCGGATTGCCGACGGAGCTCGATCTGCAGGAGCCGGAGCGGGTTGCCGAAGCGGCCGAGCAGATGGGGCTGCGGCACTGCGTCGTGACGAGCGTGGCGCGTGACGATCTTGCGGACGGCGGAGCATCGATATTCGCGGCGACGATCCGCGAGATTCGCAAGCGGCTGCCGCTCTGCAGCGTGGAAGTGCTGATCCCGGATTTTCAAGGCAATTGGGATGCGCTTAAAGTTGTCATGGACGCGAAGCCGGATATTCTGAATCACAATATCGAGACGGTCGAGCGGCTGTCCGACAAGGTGCGCGCCAAGGCGAAGTATGCGCGCTCCCTCGAGCTGCTGAAGCGGGCCAAGGCGCTGCAGCCGTCGATTCCGACGAAGTCGAGCATGATGCTCGGCGTCGGTGAGGAACGCGAAGAGATTCTGAAGGCGATGGATGATCTGCGCGAGGTGGATTGCGGCATCTTGACGCTGGGTCAGTACCTGCAGCCGACGCCGAACCATC
Source organism: Bacillota bacterium (assembly GCA_023433615.1). Classification (GTDB taxonomy): domain Bacteria; phylum Bacillota; class Bacilli; order Paenibacillales; family Paenibacillaceae; genus Paenibacillus_I. Next base: position 14,920 of record JAEZCJ010000198.1, read on the forward strand.
TGGCGGTAGAACGGTACGTTCACCCGGATGAATTCAAGGCGCTGAAAGAAGAAGGCATGCTGCGCGGCTTCAGCCACGTCGAGTCCGGGCCGATGGTCCGCAGCTCCTACCATGCGCATGAGCAAGTGCAGTCCGCGACGCAGGCGCAGCCGGCCGTCACGTAACCCGGCCTTCCCGGGCGCTTCGCGCTAAGCGAGCGTTCACTAAGACCGTTTGTAGAAATGGGGGCTTATCGTTGATCCAGATCGGCGGCAGAATATACGAACTTCTACACGAGCATAAGAACGCATGGAATGCCGATGCGTTCAAGGACCGTTATAACGAGGTGCTGGATCGCTACGATTACATCGTCGGCGATTGGGGCTATAACATGCTCCGGCTTAAGGGCTTCTTCCGGGAGAATCACCCGAAGGCGACGAAAGAATCGACGATTGCGGCGATTAGCGACTATATCAATGAATATTGCAATTTCGGCTGCGCGTATTTCGTGCTGCAGAAGACGCCTGCGAACAAGAGAAACGGCGACTTCCGCGATCAGACGGCGGCTGGACGCGAGGCTGCCGATCTGGCGGAGAAGGTACAGGGGGACGGCCAGCCGCCCCTTGAACGGCAGGACAGGCAGGAAGCCGCGCTAAGCGCGGAGCCGGACGGCAAGGAAGAGCTGGCGATCAGCGTTGCCGCTTCCGGTATCGAAGGGAAGGACGAGCCGGGCGCAGGCATTCGGCTGAGCGTCCTCGGACTCGACGAGCCGGAGGCGAAGCCGCATTGGCAGACGCTGCCGCCGAACAGGTACTCGCGGCATCCGCAGCCGCCGAAGCCCGAACGGCCGGAGCGGCCGGAACGCCCGGAGCGGTCCGATGCGCAAGGACAGCAGCGCCAAGGCGGGCAGCGCTCCTCGAACAACAAGCCGAACCGCTCGCAGCAGGGCAGAGGTGCAGAAGGGCGGCCGGAGGGCAGGCCGGACCGAGGCCCGCAGGGAAATCGCGAGGATCGCAGAGGTCAGCAGGGCGGCAGGGCGGAACGTCAGAATCGTCCGCAGCAGGGCGGAGGCGGTCCCGATTCGCAGCGCGGCCGTCAGCAAGGCGAGCGTACGGAGCGCCCGCAGGGCGGACAGCCCCGCCCGCCGCGCAGCGACCAGCGTCGGGGGGATCAGCGCGGCGGCGAGCAGCGCCAAGGCGGACCTCGTCCGCAGGGCGGCCAGCAGCGTCCGCGCACGGATGCGCCGGGGGGCGGCGTCAACGTGCAGGAGCGATCGCCGGAGGGCGGCGGTCGTGAGCAAGCGCGGGCACAGCAGCAGCGACCGCCGCGGAACGAGGCGCAGCCTGCGCCGGTGCCGAGCCGCGAGGAATAGCGGAAGTCGATTCCGCTTTCGCGCAGCGCGGGACGGATCGCTTACCGAGCGCATGAACAACACCCCCTCATCCACGCTGATCGCGGTGGTTGAGGGGGTGTTGTTGTTCGTGTTGCTACGAGATTATATCGCTTATTTCACGGCAGCTTCGTAGCGCTTGCCGACTTCAGCCCAGTTCACGACGTTCCAGAACGCTGCGATGTAGTCCGGGCGCTTATTCTGATACTTCAGGTAGTAAGCATGCTCCCATACGTCCAGACCGAGGAGCGGCGTGTCGCCTTCCATGATCGGGCTGTCTTGGTTCGGCAGGCTGTATACCTTGAGCTTGCCTTGCGGCGTTAGCGCGAGGAATGCCCAGCCGGAGCCGAAGCGCGTAGCGCCTGCCTTGGCGAAGTCTTCCTTGAACTTGTCGAAGCCGCCCAGCTCGCTGTCGATCGCAGCGGCGAGCGCGCCGCTTGGAGCGCCGCCTGCGTTAGGGCCGATCGTCTCCCAGAAGAGGCTGTGGTTCGCGTGACCGCCGCCGTTGTTGCGGACTGCCGTGCGAATCGATTCCGGTACGTCGTTCAGGTTCGCGATCAGTTCTTCGATCGACTTGCCTTGCAGCTCGGGAGCGGACTCCAGTGCGGCGTTCAGGTTCGTCACGTATGCATTGTGATGACGATCGTGGTGAATCATCATCGTCGTCTCGTCGATGTGCGGTTCCAGAGCGTTGTTCGGGTAAGGCAGTGCTGGCAATTGATGAGCCATGTGCGAATAACCTCCTATGTAATGTAGTTTTCAAGCCCATTATCCCTGATTTTCACTAATAAATCAACACGAATGTTTAGAAAGTCGAATGCGGTCGAAAGGCTTGTCCTCCGCTCGCGCGAGCCTGTACTAGGATGGCGTAACCGGGATATTTTATACTGTCCGAACAAATATAGCCCAACACGCCTATGAAAACGCTTAAATTTAAGCGTTTTCATTCGAAATCGTGAGATTTGTCATGATTTTTAAGGTTTTTTTAAGGAATGTGCAGGATTTCGTTAATTATTGTCGTATTTCTATAATTAGCAATGTACATCCATTGATAGGCGGGGGTAAGCACATGCACGTTCGTTCTTTCCAATTATCTGATTATCGGCCTGTATCGGAATTAATGGCGTCGGTACTGTCAGAGACTTGCTACGAGGAGACGATGGAAGCCTTCTCGAGGCAATTGAAGTGGGACAGTGAGCTTGTATTAGTCGCAGAGCAGGAATCGGAGATCGTCGGAATCATCATCGGCACGATCGACCGGAACCGAGGATATTACTACCGCGTAGCGGTACACCCTGACCACCAACGCATGGGCATCGGCAAGACGCTTATCGGGGCTCTGAAGCAGCGCTTCGAGCAGCGTAACGTGACGCATATCATGATTACGGCTGACGAGCACAACGAACCGATCCTATCTTTGTACGAATCGCTTGGCTACAAAGCACAAGATTTCTTCCGTTCCATTGGCAAGCTTGCCATTGTAGCAGGGTAATCCCCGCGTATCTGACGGAGGATGCAGGCATTGATAGCATATATTGCGCGCCATTGCTTTTGGCTGCAATATATGCTTTTCTATTATTATAACGCGGGGGGCGATTCGATGATGCCAGAGTATCAGCGCTGCGTGATCAAGAGCTTCAAACACAACGGCAGCTTGCACCGGATGTGGCAGCAATACTGGCTCGTCCCGACGGAGAAGCTGCTGCCCGAGCATGCTGCGGAATCGATGCTGGTGCTTGTCGCCCGCGAGACGAACGTGCAGGAAGCCAGCGGCAAATGCTGGACAAGCCGCGTGCCGGCGGTCACCTTTTTCATACCCGGGCAATGGTACAATATCGTCGCGCTTATGGAGAACGGCGGAATTCGCTATTACTGCAATCTGGCTTCCCCTGTCTATCGGCAGCAGGGCAATGTATTGACTTACATCGATTACGATCTGGACATTATTCATTATCCGGACGGTTCGATGCATGTGGTCGACCGGGACGAGTACGAGGCGAATAAGCACGCGTATCACTATCCGGCGGATGTGCAGCAGAAGGTCGCGGAAGGCTTGGCCCTGCTGAAGGAACGCATACGCGGCCGAGCGGAGCCGTTCAAGGCTGCTGCGGTGCTGCATTATTATGACGCATGGATGACACATAATAGCGGGGTGTGACAATGAATCGATTGCTATCAGAGGAAGAACCGCGCCAGCCATCCATGCAAGCATCCCGCAAGCCGGCCAGGCGCGGCGGACCGGATCGACCGCGTCCGAACTGGCTCTCCGAGCTGATCGATTGGATGCGGACGCTCGGCATCGCGCTGGTGCTGGTCGTTCTCGTTAACCTGTTCCTTTTTAACCTGTCGAAGGTCGAAGGGCACTCGATGGAGCCTACGCTGGTTCCGCACGAGTGGCTGTTCATCAATAAGATCGGCTACAGGCTCGGCGAGCCGGAGCGGGGTGACGTCGTCATCGTGCATGATCCTTCGGCGGACGGAGAGAACGACGGCAAATATCTCGTGAAGCGCGTAATCGGCATTCCGGGCGATACGATCGAGATTCGCGGCGGCCAGCTCTACGTGAATGGCACGCTGCAAGTGGAAGCTTATACGGATGCGGCGATCGAAGACGAAGATTACGGTCCTGCGGTCGTCGAGGAAGACCGCTATTTCATCATGGGCGATAATCGGCATGCGGGGGCAAGCAAGGACAGCCGGCTGTTCGGCACCGTGCCGGGCAAGCTGATCAAGGGCGAAGCCGAGTTCGTGCTCTGGCCGATCACGAAATGGAATAAGCTATAGCGAGATGTAGCAAGGCATCCGTAAGTACGAAAAAGACCGATTGTCAACGTCGAGAAGGTTCAAGATTCGACGTCGAATCAGCTTCTCGATATACATCGCGATCACAAGCGGTACTAGGGGGTTGTTGCGGGTTGAAGGACCTAATGGTATATACGGACGGCGCGTGCTCGGGCAATCCCGGTCCCGGAGGCTGGGGCGCCGTGTTGTTCTATGGGGACAACCGCAAGGAAATATCGGGCGGCGAGCCGATGTCGACGAATAACCGCATGGAGATTACGGCCGTCATAGAGGCGCTGCGATTGTTGAAGGAGCCTTGCAGCGTGCAAGTGTACAGCGATTCCGCTTACGTGGTGAATTGCTTCAACCAGAATTGGATTCGGGGCTGGCTCAAGAACGGCTGGCGCAACAGCAAAGGTCAGCCGGTAGAGAATCAAGACCTCTGGAAGTCGCTCTGGGAACTGATGCAGCAGCATAAGGTTACGTACATCAAGGTCAAAGGGCATAGCGACAACGAATGGAACAATCGCTGCGACGAGCTCGCGCGCGAAGCGATCAAGCGATTGTCGTGAGGCCTGTCCAGCTTTCGCTGCCTTCGAAGGCTGGATGAGTTACATCGCAATCATAGCTGGAAGGGAGGGCATGTTGTGACGGCGACGGAGGTTCAGCTGGACGTAGAGGCGCTGAAGGCCGATCTGATCGCGGCACTGCCCTCTCTCGGCATCGACAAGCTCGGCTTCGCGTCCGCGGCTCCGTTCACGGCGCTGAAGCAGACGCTGCTGCGGCATCGCGAGCTCGGCCGCGAATCGGGCTTCGAGGAACCCGATCTGGATAAGCGGACAGAGCCCGCGCTGCTATTCGAGAATCCGCAATCGATTCTTGCGATCGCGATCGCGTATCCTTCGAAGCTGAAGGACGCCCCGAAGTCCGAGCCTGGCATGCGAAGGGGCATCCTCTCCCGTTCGTCGTGGGGAGAGGATTATCATCATGTGCTGCGCAATCGTCTCGCGCGTCTGGAGGCTTGGCTGCGGGAGCGGGTGCCGGGGCTGCGCGCGGAGAGCATGGTCGATACGGGCGCGCTCGTCGATCGGGCGGTGGCAGAGCGGGCAGGGATCGGCTGGAGCGGGAAAAATTGCGCGATCATCTCACCGGAGTTCGGCTCGTGGATCTATTTGGGCGAGATGATCACGAACATTCCGTTCGTGCCGGACCAGCCGATCACGGATCAGTGCGGCTCCTGCACGAAATGCATCGATGCCTGTCCGACCGGCGCGCTGGTCGGGCCCGGCGAGCTGAACGCCCAGCGCTGCGTCTCGTTCGTGACGCAGACGAAGGGCTTCGTGTCGGACGAGCTGATGCGAAAAGTAGGCAACCGGCTCTACGGCTGCGATACCTGCCAGGTTGTCTGCCCGGTGAACAAGGGGCTCAACTGGACGCAGCATGCGGAGCTCGCGCCGGACCCCGAGATCGCTAAGCCGCTCCTTGTGCCGCTGCTGACGATCGGCAACCGCGAATTCAAGGAGCGGTTCGGCAGCAGCGCGGCCGCATGGCGCGGCAAGAAGCCGATCCAGCGCAACGCGGTCATCGCGCTCGGCAACTTCAAGGACGCGGCTGCCGTTCCCGATCTGATCGGCGTGCTGCGGAATGACCCGCGCCCGGAGCTGCGCGGGACGGCGGCGTGGTCGCTCGGCCGCATCGGCGGACCGGAGGCGGCCCAAGCGCTGCGGGCAGCGGCGGAGACCGAGCAGGACGCGGAGGCGCTGGCGATGATGCGCGAAGCGCTCGCGGCGCTTGCTGAACCGGAGGAGGGTGCGAATGGCGAGCAACGCTGATACGTTTGCGGAGGGAATCTTCCGTTATTGCGAGATGGATTCGCCGATCGGCAAGCTGGTGCTTGTCGGCAGGGGCGATGGGTTATGCCATATCGAGTTCGGCAGCTATGCCGATCGAAGCGAAGCGCTGCATGCATGGGCAGGCAAGCACGGTGCGGGCGGCGCGGAGTGGAGGCATGCCGGGGACGATGCGCTGCTGATGCGGACTGCGGAACAGTTGGAGGCGTATTTTCGCGGTACGCGGGAAGTGTTCGATGTTCCGTTGAACCTGCTGGGTACGCCGTTCCAGCGCAGCGTCTGGGAGGAGCTGCTGCGCATTCCGCACGGCGAGGTCCGTTCCTACAAGCAGGTGGCCGTCGGCATCGGCAAGCCGCAGGCCATGCGTGCCGTCGGCGGCGCGAACAACCGCAATCCCGTACCGATCATCGTGCCATGCCATCGCGTCATCGGGGCGGACGGCTCCATGGTAGGCTACGGCGGCGGCATGGGCATCAAGACCTTCCTGCTCGAGCACGAGAGACAGAGGCTGCCGATTGCGGCTCCGGCTGTTGACGTGCTATGATAGGTCTCGCAACTAGCATATCGAATACGAAAGGTTCAGGTGACTTCACGCATGAATGCATGGAATATTATCATTCCGATCGTAACGCTGATCGCAGGGTTGGCCGGGGGCTTCTTCATCGGCGTATTCTATCTGCGCAAGCAGCTTGAGAAGATGCAGAGCGACCCCGAAATGCTGCAGAAGATGGCGAAGCAGATGGGCTACAATATGAATAAGCAGCAGATGCAGAAGGCACAGCAAATGATGAAATCGGGCAAGTTCAATCCGCGGAGATAAGGATCGGGCTTGACTGGCGAGGAGGTGTCGAGAATGGCGGGCGTTAAGGATTACGTGAACAGCAAAGTAACGGACAACCGGGAACGCATCGAGTACCACGTGCGGGAAATTCTGAAGCTGATCGGCGAGAACGTGGAGCGCGAGGGCCTGCTCGAGACGCCGGCGCGCGTGACGCGCATGTACGAGGAGATTTTTGCCGGGTACGATGTGGATCCGCGCGACGTGCTCGGCGTGACATTCGACGAGCAGCATGAGGAGCTCGTCATCGTGCGCGACATCGTGTATTACAGCCAATGCGAGCACCATATGGCACCGTTCTTCGGCAAGGTGCATATCGGCTATCTGCCTAGCGGCAAAATCGCGGGTCTCAGCAAGCTGGCTCGGCTGGTCGAAGCGATCACGCGCAAGCTGCAGGTGCAGGAGCGGATTACGAGCCAGATCGCGGACATTATGGAAGAAACGCTGAAGCCGCATGGCGTCATGGTCGTCGTCGAAGGCGAGCATCTCTGCATGTGCGCGCGCGGCGTTAAGAAGCCCGGCGCGAAGACGGTCACGTCCGGCGTCCGCGGCGAATTCCGCACGAACTCGGCGCTGCGCTCCGAATTCATGGCGCTGATCAAGCAGTAATGAGCATGGGCTCGGCATCGGAAGAGCTAGAACAGAACCCCTGGCGGCTTCATATTGAAGCTGCCAGGGGTTCTTCGGTTATCTATCGCGCGAGGGATCGACTAATGGGACAGCGTGTGACTGCAATACAGATTTTTAGGTAAACCTAATGAACTGCTGGCAAGAAAAGCCGGGCAAAAATCATTCGAGAGAGATGGAGGTCGTTACGCTCATGTCGAAGAAAAAGAGCTACTATGCGTTCGAGGATCCGAACGGAAACACAATCGAATTTCAAGCCACAAGCTTGCAGCAGGCCATGGTGATCAAGAAGAAAAAGGCCCAAGAGTTGGGCATGCCGAAAGAAGCTTTCGAGCTCACGAGCATCCGCAACAAACCAACCCGGACCGACACCGCCTGACAAGGGGACGAATCCGCCATGTGCATAAAGAACAGGATCCGCGAACGACCTTGTTCTTCGCATTGCGTTGCGTACGCGCAGCCTCCCAGAATAGATTTATCTCGTCGCAGGTTACCTCTCAATACGGTTTCCAGCGCAGCCGGGAGGCGGCTGCATACCGTTCAGCGACGTAGGGCCAATTCACGACGTTCCACCAGTCGCGGATATAATCGGCGCGCTTGTTCTGATGCTTCAAGTAGTAGGCATGTTCCCACACGTCCAGAGGCAGCAGCGGGATGGACTCCCATTGGCTCAGATTCTGATGCTTCTCCGCTTGCAGAATCTCTAGTCTGCCGCTGCGCGGACTCCATACGAGCAGTGCCCAGCCGCCGCCTTCGACCTTCTCGGCGGCTTGGCTGAATTGCTGCTTGAACGCGGCGAAGCTCCCGAAGTCGCGCCGGATGGCGTCTGCTAACGCGCCTTGCGGCTCGCCGCCACCTTGCGGAGACATGGCCGGCCAGAAGACGGTGTGCAGGTAGTGTCCGGCACCGTGGAACGCCAGTTCGCGCTCCCAATGCTTGACGAGATCGAAATTGCCCGTCCGGCGGGCAGCCTGAAGCTCCTTCTCGGCGCGATTGAGGCCGTCTACGTAGCTCTGATGATGCTTGTCATGATGGATGCGCATCGTAGCCTCGTCGATATGGGGCTCGAGAGCGTTATACGCATAGGGGAGCGGGGGCAGCGCATGTCCGCCGATCGGTACGGCAGGCTCCTGCGCGCGAAGATCGGTGTCGGGCTGCTCCGCGATGACGCCATGCTGGGATTCGCCTTCGGTAGGGGAAGGCAGGCCACCCATGCTGCTATGGACGTCAAGGGCATTCAGAATCATAGCATGCTGCCTCGATGAGCGCTGCGCATAGCGCAGCATGACGGGGGCAACGGCGGATACCTGCACGGCGGTGCTGCGCTCCAGCATATACTGCAGATGCTGGATGAAGCCCTCCGATTGCGCACGCGCCGCCTGCAGCAGAGCATCTAGCCGGGAGTCGGACAGCGGAGGGTAGCTGCTATCGAGCTCTCGGCTGCGGCTGGCGAGCCACAGCTCCGCGGAGCGCTCCGTTCCTTCGAATACGGCTTCCCATTCTTGCAGATTACGCTGCAGCTCCGGCTCGAGCGTCGGCACGAGCTCGCGCAGAATGGCTGCATGTTCCTTCTCATGACGTTTCCAGCCGCGTACTTCCTCTAATACCCGAAGCGGCATGTAGGGCCCATAACAATCAAGCACGAATCGGACCTCCTTCTCGCATTCACCTCGCAAACGCGTCTGACGGATGCCGGCGATTGCGCATCCGAATCCGAGCGTTACCTCCTTAGAGATGTATTCGGCGATCGGGTTATCCTATTCGTGCTTGAAGCCATTCTCATTATCAAGTTGTGGAAAGCAACGCGTAAGATCGTTCAGGACGGATAAGCATGGACTTGGCTCAGGAAGACGGCTGCCCGTTGCATGTATTCCTTCGGATGGACTTGGAACAGCAGCTCATGCTTGCCGCCGCTTACGATCCAGGCTTGGGATAGCGCATGACGCTGATTGCCTGCGATCTGCTCGGCGATCTGGACAGGCGCTTTGGCATCTTTGGTGCCGTGAATCATATAGATAGGCATATCGTAGGCCGTGGTCCGAACGGTGCGGGCCGGTATATCGCTCATGCGGGTGCCGGTCCACATCGGGAGCATCCATTCGACAAGCGCGAGAGACGGATAACGAGGAAGCGAAGTTAGCTGCGACATGTTATGGTGGAGCGTATCCGCATCCGTAATGAACATGCTGTCGAGGATCATCGCGCTAATGTCGTCCGTCAGCAGGGCAGTCTGCAGTGCCGTGCCGGCACCCATCGAGAAGCCCCAGACGACGATCTCGTCGGCGCCTTGCCGCTTCGCGTAATCGATGGCTGCAAGCAACTGCTGCGACTCCTCCACGCCGCCTGTAGCAGGCGTTCGCTTCACCGAGGATGCGTAGCCGTAATCGAACATCAGGACGTTATAGCGAAGACCGTGCAGCAGGTTCGCGAGCTCATACATCGGTACCCAGGTTTCTTCCCGGTTCGCGCCGTACCCGTGGCTGAACACGACGGTGCGCTGCGACTCGGTAGACGCGGGGATGTACCAGCCGTCTACGGTCGTGCGTCCGCTGGCGCTCGGGAAGGCGACTTCTTCATAGTCAAGACCTTTGGCCAGCTTCGGGTTCGAGATGAGCGGGGCGACATAGGGGTGTGCGAGCGTCCAGGCGATATAGCCATGCACGGCAATAAGGGCGAGCATCACGAGCACGATGAAGGAGGAGAGGAGGGCTGCCGCCAGATGTCTCCGCCGCGAGCCGACCGGGAGATGCGGCAGCTGAGCAGGTTCCTGAAGTCCGGGCAGGTAGTTGGGAGAGAAGCCCCCTTCCAGGGATTGCGGCGATAGGATTGTCGTGCTCATGGCTGTCCCTCCTTGCTCTTGTAAGCGCTTCACTAGTCTGTGTATTCTCATCGTATGCCCTATGGACCGGCGTGTCAATTCTTGTCGGCGACTTGTTACGGACTTGTAATCTAGCTGTAAAATAACCCGGCAAAGGTGGAAGCGAAGCGCAATATGCGTTATACTGAGTGATATCAAGTTTCATTCTGTGAAACAGGCGGTGAATGTCTTGGAAGAGGGGAAATCGAACGTACGCGCCGTGGAACGCGCGCTGGATATACTGCTATGCTTCGTGGAACGGTCCGAGTGGGCGATGACCGAGATCGCCGAGAAGGTCGGGCTGCATAAGAGCACGGTGCACCGCATGCTGGCGACCCTGGAGGATCGCGGCTTCGTCGCGCGCAACCCTGCCACGGACCGCTACAGGCTCGGCATGCGCGTATGGGAACTGACTGCGCATCTATCGAACAGCGATGATCCGTCGGTCCTATTGCTTCCGGAGATGGAACTGCTGCGCGATCTGCTTGGGGAGACCGTCAGCCTGTATGTTCGGGACGGCAAGGAGCGGATCCGGATTCAGGCCGTCCAGAGCAACCAGGCAGTCAGGCGAGTTGCCAACGTCGGCGCTAGGCTGCCGCTCTATGTAGGCGCATCCAGCAAGGTGCTGCTCGCCTTCGGAGACGACGCTACCCGCCGTCTGGTCATGGAGGACGAGGATTGGCCGGCCTCAATGAATCGCGCGGCATATGTCGCGAAGTTGGAAGGAATCCGTACGGCAGGCTATGCGACGAGTATCGAGGAGAGGGAGGCAGGCGCGGCAGCCGTGTCCGCGCCGATCTTCGATCGCTCGGGCAAGCTGGCGGCCGCGCTCTCCGTCTCGGGACCGTCTGGCCGGCTTACGGAGGATATGATGCGGGCGCACGCGCCGACAATCATCGAAGCGGCCAAGCGAATGGGCATGATGCTGGTAAAATAGCAGGAGACATAAGCATCGGCGAGCGGATAGATTACCGTTCTCGATGCTTTTTTCGTGCTGGTCGATGCGGCTGTGTCGTTGCGGCTGTGTCGTTGCGACCGTCCATGATTTTCGCCAAAGACCGACATAAAACGCTCGCTGCCCTCGAACGCTGTGACAAGGCGGTTATCTTACCCACTTAGGAGGCAGATGAGGATGAACAAGAAGATGACGATCATGGCAGGCGTGCTCGCGCTGAGCATGCTCGCAAGCTCGGCAGTCGCTGCAAGCGCTGCGGGCAACGGCGTTAGCAACGGCAATGGCAAGGACAAGGCTTCGAAGCCGGACAAGCAGGACACGCAAATCGAGATAATGGCGGATGCGGAAGACGAGCGTGCAACGGTTACGGATTCCGTCTATGGAAGCGGCAAAGGCAAGGGCGGTGCGCACGGGTTGGAGAATGCCTACCAGAATACGAAAGGCAAACCATCCGGCGAGCGAATCGCTGAATTGCTGCTGACCAAGTACGGCATCGACGTGACGGCGGAAGCGGCGGCAAATGCCGATGCACTGGCTGCAAAGTTGGAGACGGAAGGCAATGTCGAAGCGGCTGCCGAGGTGCAGGCGGAGATCGTCCTCGCTGCGCCGGCAGACCTGAACCATTACAAGAAGCTCGGCAAGCTGAAGAAGCAGCTGGGCAAGAAGGGGATCGCGACCTTCGTGAACGGCGTAGAACAGCAGTACGACGAGGTGCCGATGGTGAAGAACGGCCGTACGCTCGTCCCGTTCCGTGCAATCTCCGCGAGCCTGAAGGCAAGCGTGGACTATGATTCGGCTGCCAAGACGGTTACGGTCACGCGCGACAGTGTCGTCGTGAAGCTGACGCTGGGCAGCGAGACCGCTCTCGTGAACGGCAAGGAAGCGGCGTTGGATGTGCCTGCCGAGACGAAGAACGGCCGCGTATTCGTGCCGATGCGTTTCTTGAGCGAGGCGCTGCAGGCGGAAGTCATGTACGAGCCGGAGTCCCAGAGCGTCGTCGTGCTGGATGCTTCGATCGGCGAAGCTGCTGCAGG
>JAEZCJ010000012.1 GCA_023433615.1 Bacillota bacterium
GGCTTCGCCTTGGTCTTCACCGGCAGCTCCGCCTCCTTGCCGGCCGCCCTTCCCGCGCAATGCGCGAGAACCGGGCAGAGCAGGCAGCCCGGCGACTTCGGCGTGCATACGAGCGCCCCGAGCTCCATGATGGCCTGGTTGAAGTCGCCGGCTGCCCCTTCCGGGATAACCGCGCGTGCCAGGCGCTCGATCCCGACCCGGACAGAAGGCTTGGCCACGTCGTCCTCCAACAGGTAATACCGCGAGAATACGCGCATGACATTGCCGTCCACCGCAGGCTCCGGCCGATTGAACGCGATGCTCATAATCGCGCCGGCCGTGTACGGCCCGACTCCCTTAAGCGCGGATACCGCCGCGACGTCGTCCGGCACGATTCCGCCGTACAAGCGTACAACCTCCTGCGCGCCGGCCTGCAGATTGCGGGCCCTCGAATAATAGCCGAGCCCCTCCCAGCACTTTAACACGTCCTCTTCCGGCGCTTCGGCCAATGCGCGGATCGTCGGGAATCGCTCCATGAAACGCGAAAAATACGGGATGACCGTATCGACCCGCGTCTGCTGCAGCATAATCTCCGACACCCAGATTCGGTACGGATCCCGATTCTCCCGCCATGGGAGCTGCCGCTTGTTGGCTCTATACCAAGCGAGCAGTTCCTGTCCAAAATACGCGGAAGCGTCCGATTGCGCCAGGTCCGGCGAAGCGGCCCGTCCATCGAGCTGTCCCATGCCGCTAGCCTCCCTCGCTGATGCCGAGCAATTCCCGCTTCGACGCGATCCAATTCGATTCCTGCCCAACGTTGTCGGCTTGATCGAACAGCCGGCGCTGCAGCTGCCGGTAACGCTTCGGCGAGATGCCGGTATGCTGCTTGAACATGCGGGACAGGTAATGGATCTGCATGCCGACCTTCGCCGCGATGCTCGTCACGTTCTCCTCGGTCTCGGACAGCATGCGCTTCGCTTCCTCCAGCCGCCTCAAGTTGACGAATTGGATAGGCGACATGCCGACGACGCTCTTGAATAAACCGATCAAATAATTCGGGTGCAGGAAAGCGACTTTCGCCAAATCCTCCAACGCGATGTTATCCGCCAGATGCGCATCGATATAGCTGACGACTCCCGAGATTTTGGACAACAGATCCACGCTGTTCAGCTTCTTCTCGTCCAGGCAGCAGGCATCCAGGAAGCAAGCGATTGCCTCGAATAGCGCAGCCTTTACGCGGAGTCCCCCGCAGATCGAATTGCCGTGATAGGCATTCATCATGCGTTCGAATACCTGGACGATATCGGTCTTGTCCGCCGGCATGACGGCAAGGGGCAGCTGAAGCGCCTCGTATATCTCGATATCTCCCAGATTCGCGTTAAAATGGCACCAATAGATTTCGAGATCTTCCGTGCCGGTAATCCCGTAGGATTGCGTCGTTCCGGCCGGAAGCAGCAGGAGCATCCCGGCATAAGTTTCGATGCGTCTGCCGTTCAGCACCAGCCAGCCTTCGCCCTGTATCACGTACAACAAGCGATAGAAGTCCGGCTTCATGTCCGTTACGACGACGCCAGGCTGCAAGATGCTGCGAGACACGATCGCGATATCTGCATTCAGGTTCTTAAGATGATTCTCGATGATCGTTCGATAGTTGCGTTCCATAATAAGCTCCTTCTACATGGCGGTGAATCTCGCTATCCCGGCGAAACGTTGTACTCTCTATTATACATGGTAACGGCAGCAGGACGTCACCTGCTTAATAATGGCATTCGCGACTCACAACTGCTCCACCGTCGCGAAGGCCGAAGCAATGGAGCGCTCGTGGCTGATCGACACATGCACGCGAACGTCGGACGGACGATAACCGAGCCGTTCCCACGCGACGTCGGACAAGCTGCAGCATGGCTTGCCCAGCGCATCCGGCATGATCGCGATATCGTGGAAACCGACGACGGCGCCGATGCCGCAGCCAAGCGCCTTCACGACCGCTTCCTTCGCCGCGAACCTGCCCGCGACGAACTCCGCCAGCCGTCCCTGCTTGGCCCGCGCGTACTCGAGCTCCTCGACGTGAAGCACCCGCTCCATGAATCGCTCGCCTTCCCTCTTGTCCAATATGCGACGCAGCCGTTCGATCTCTACCACGTCATGCCCTATGCCGATAATCATCCCGTTCCGCCTTCCGTTCTCTAACTCATAAGCTCCCAACATTGCTATAAAAGTTCAAAAAGACCGGTTGTCAGCGCCTCAAGTGTTTCCGGAGGAAACACAACATCGGAAGCATATGCTAAGGTTGGACGATGGTAGAAAATGAGGAACGGAGTGTAGTCAAAGCTACATGAGTACCGAAATTTTCGCCAGCGTTCAAGATTCGACGTCGAATATGCTTCATCAGCATCCGCATCGCGATCACAAGCGGTCACTCTGAACAACATCTTACACTATTATACCTTACATACGTTATACTTGCCGAGCAGCGCCCGCAGCTCCCCCAGCCGCATCGGCTTGCTGATGAAGTCCGTCATGCCGGCTGCCAGGCAACGGTGTCGATCGCCGGGCAGCACGCTAGCTGTCATCGCGACGATGATCGGACGCTCGCGCTCCGGAATCGTATCCATGATTCTTCGCGTCGCTTCGAGCCCATCCATCACGGGCATCATAATGTCCATCAGCACGAGCGGGTAGCGCTTATGCGCGAGCATGCTTAACGCCGACCGGCCGTTCTCCGCGACGTCCGCCCGCAGCCCCAGCTTCTCCAGCATGCGGATGGCAAGCTTCCGGTTAATTTCATGATCCTCGACGACGAGTACGGTGATGCCAGTCCCGCCGGACGCCTGCTCGTTCCGCGAGACGTAATCGGTGAAGGATACCGGCCGGTCCGGCTTGGGAGCAAAATCCTTCGCGTCCACGGCAGGCTCCTCGGTCATCCATCTTCCAACGCGGATCGTGAATACGAAGGTTGCGCCATTCGCTGCGAACGGGTCCGCGTGGATGGTGCCGCCGAGCAGCTCGACCAGATTTTTGCATATCGCAAGCCCCAAACCCGTCCCCCCATACTTGCGAGACATGGAGGAATCGAGCTGGGAGAACGGCTGGAACAGCATCGGCAGCTTATCCGCCGGTATCCCGACTCCGGTATCCGACACCCGAAATTCCAGATCCAAGTATGCACCGTGGTCGTACAACAGCTTGACGTCGACATTCACGCTTCCTTCGGTCGTGAACTTCACGGCATTGCCGACCAGATTAATGAGAATCTGCCTAAGCTTCGTCACATCGCTGACAATCGGCATATCAAGCATGGGATCGACCCGATACGTCATATCGAGATTGCGCCTCTTCAGCTTCGCCGTGAACAAGTCGATGGTCTCCGAGATGCAAGACGCCACCTGGAAGGGCACCTCTTCGATCTCCATCTTGCCGGATTCGATCTTCGAATAATCCAATATATCGTTAATGACGGACAGCAGCGCTTCGCTGCTCTTGCCGATGATCTCCGCATACTCGCGCTGCTCGTCTGAGAGCGCCGTCTCCAACATGAGCGCGGACATCCCGATAATCCCGTTCATCGGCGTCCGAATCTCATGGCTCACCATCGCCAGGAAATCCGTCTTCGCGCGCGCCGCGATCTCCGCCGCTTCCTTCGATTCGATCATGCGCTGCTCGAACAGCTTGCGGTCCGTCACATCGCAGATCGTGCAAGCATAGATCCGCTCGTTCTCGATGATCGCCATGCCGATCTGGAGCTCCGCAGGGAAGCGAGTGCCGTCTCTGCGGACCGGCATTGCCTCGAGCAGCCGCCCGCCCTCAGGGTCGCTCCATGGCCCATTCGCGTTCTCCATGCATTCGAGCCAAGCGAGATCGGGGACCAGCATCGAGATGGGCTGTCCGGCGACTTCCTCTTCCGTGTAACCGAACATTCGCTTCAGCGCGGGGTTCGCCTCCAGCATATGCCCCTCGCTGTCGAATGTGATCATCGTATCGATCGATGTTTCCCGCACCACGCGAGCATGCGCCTCCGCCTTGGACAGCTTGTACGCTGTTCGCAGCAGCTCTTGATTCATTCGTTCGAGCTCCCTGGCCTTGTCGTTCAGGAGCTCGTTATTCGGGTTCTCGAACGGAATCAACCGCATGCACCTCCATCTCTATTCGCTCTCCTATACCCGCGCGATCCACTGGTTGAAACATAACCCGACATATTCACCCGAATTTCGATGGGCTCGTCCCTTCATTATCTACGCTGACTGTTGTCGCTCAGTCGCACTCTCCATTGCATGCAGTGCAACATAAACCTCACGCCAGCCCCAACAAACGCCTTTATCGTTGCACGAACTGCAATGAGTTCCGATTCCAAACCGAATGTAGACCAAGATGGAATCAATGCCATTGTAGGTTATGCAGTGCAGATAAGTTTCAGGGATACCATGTTGCGATTCGATTGCATTCTGTGCAATGACCATACGAGAGATCTTGCAGAAGACACGTTAAGCAAACGCTATGCGAGCGAAAGGCGTCCCGCAGTCATCAAGATGACCACGGGACGCCCTTCTTATTGCTATATTCCCTATACGATCTGCTCTTCGGCCGCTGCCGCGACAGCCGAAGTCGCTACTGACACCGCGGGAACTTCGCCTTCACTCGCCGCAGCAGCCGCGACTTCCGCGGCAAACGCCGCGTCCGTTAACGACCGATACAGCTCCATATACCGAACCGCAGACTGCTTCCAGCTGTAATCGCCGGCGAATGCGTTCTTCGCGATCTGCTTCCAATGCTCGGGCAGCGTGTAGTAGGCAAGCGCCAGCCGAACGATGTGCAGCATATCCTGGGTGCTGTGCGGTCCGAAGGAGAAGCCGTTGCCTTCGCCGGTATATTCGTTGTAGGGGATCACGGTATCCTTCAGGCCGCCGGTCTCCCGTACGATGGGCAGCGCTCCGTACCGCATCGCCAGCATCTGGCTGATGCCGCACGGCTCGAAGCGGGAAGGCATCAGGAACAGGTCCGATCCCGCGTAGATCCGGCGCGCCAGGCCTTCGTCGAACTTCAGCTGCACGGACAGCTGATTCGGCCAACGAGCCGCATAATCGCTCAACAGCCGCTCATAGTGATGGTCTCCCGCTCCAAGAATGACGACCTGCACATCGTCCTGCATGAGCAGGCTCGGCAAGCCGTCCTCGACCAGGTCGAAACCCTTCTGCGCGGTCATCCGGCTCACCATGCCGATCATCGGCACCTCCTCCCGCTCCGGCAGGCCGAGCGTGCGCTGCAGGGCGAGCTTGTTCATCGCCTTCTTGGCCATATTCGTGCGGTAGTTGACGAATAGATGCGGATCCTTGGCCGGATTGTAGAGCTTCTCGTCGATGCCGTTCAAGATGCCGGACAGCTTGCTGCCGAGGAAGCGCAGCTCGCCGTCCAGCCCATGGCCGTATTCCGGCGACCGAATCTCTTCGGCGTAGGAATGGCTGACGGTCGTGACCCGATCGGAGAAGACGAGCCCGGCCTTCAAGTAATTCACGCAGCCATGGTATTCCACCTGCCCGGAGGCAAAATGCTCGTGATCGAGTCCCAGCAGATCGCCCAGCACCTCGTAGGGGAACACGCCTTGATACTGCAGATTGTGAATCGTAAATACCGTGCGAATGGCCCGGTATCGCTCGTCATGCCGATAATGCTTCTCGAGCAGCGCGCCTACCATACCCGCATGCCAATCATGGGAATGGATAATGTCCGGCACGAAGTCGATGTGACGAATCATCTCCAGCGCAGCCCTGCCGAAGTACGCGAACCGTTCGCCGTCGTCGCCGTAGCCGTACAGCCCTTCGCGCTTGAAGTAATCTTCGTTGTCCAGGAAATAATACGTGACGCCCTCCAGCGCCAGCTCCCAGATGCCGCAATACTTCATCCGCCAGCCGACAGGTACCTCGAGCTCGGCCGTCAGCTTCATCCTGCTCCTGTACGATTCCGGGACGGCTGCATAGAGCGGCAGCACTACGCGCACATCTGCGCCGAGCTTGCGAAGCGCCTTAGGCAGCGCGCCGATCACGTCGGCCAGCCCGCCTGTCTTCACGAATGGATTCCCTTCTGCGGCTGCGTACAATACCTTCATCATTTTCAACCCCTTTGTCAGATGTTATGCTGTCGACCAGCCTTGCGGGGGCTGGCTGCCGCAGATTTCTTCTTCAACCATAGGACGCTCATCGGCGGAAGCGTCAATAGAACGCTGTAAGGCCGGCCATGCCATGCTGCCCGCTCCGAAGCGTAGGCTGCTCCGTCCTCGGTGCCCGCGCCTCCGAAGGCGGCAGCGTCCGTATTCAGCAGCACCTCGTACGCGCCTCTGGCCGGAACGCCGATTCGATAGCGCTCGCGCAGCACCGGCGAGAAATTGCAGACGACGATGACCCATTCGCCCTTGGATTTGCCTCTCCGGATATAGGAGATCACGTTCTGATCCTTATCCTCGCAGTCGATCCACTCGAAGCCTTCCGCGCGATGGTCGAGCTGCCACAGCGCCTTCTCCTCCGCATACAGACGGTTCAGCCGCTTCGAATAAGCCAGCATATCGGCGTGGGTGTCGTACTCATCGAGCAGGAACCAGTCTAGCTCGGTCTCGTCCTTCCATTCGTCGAATTGGCCGAACTCCGAGCCCATGTACAGCAGCTTCTTGCCCGGCGACGAGATCCAGTAAGCGAGCAGCGCCCGGAGTCCCGCGAATTTCATCGGCATATCGCCCGGCATCTTGTTCAGCAGCGAACGTTTGCCGTGGACCACCTCGTCATGGGACAGCGGGAGCGCAAAATTTTCCGCGTAAGCGTAACAGATCGGAAAGGTTAGCAGGTTGTGGTGGTGCTTCCGGTGGACGGGATCGGTCTCGAAATACGTCAGCGTATCGTTCATCCATCCCATGTTCCACTTATAATTGAAGCCTAGCCCGCCCTGCTCGATCGGAGCCGTCACGAGCGGCCAAGCGCTCGACTCTTCTGCCATCATCAGGGCGGACGGATGCGCCGCGAATACGGCCGCATTCACCTTGCGGAGCAGCGCGATGCCCTCCAGGTTCTCGAATCCGCCGTATACATTAGGCCGCCAAGAACCCTCCGGCTTGTCGAAGTCATGCCGAATCATGCTCGTCACCGCATCGATTCGCAAGCCGTCGATATGGTACACGTCCATCCAGAACAAGGCATTGGAGATCAGGAAGGAGCGCACCTCCGGCTTGCCGTAATCGAACGCGAGCGTGCCCCAGCCGGGCCGGTCCGCAATCAGCGGGTCCGGATGCTCGAATTGGGCCGTACCGTCGAACTGCCGGAGACCGTGCGCATCGCGCACAAAATGCCCGGGTACCCAGTCCAGAATGACTCCGATCCCCTTGCCGTGGCATCGGTCAACGAAACGCATGAAATCCTGCGGCCTGCCGTGGCGGCTCGTCACCGCGTAGTAGCCGGTCGCCTGGTAGCCCCAAGACTTGTCATAGGGATGCTCCGCCACGGGCAGCAGCTCGATATGGGTGTAACCCAGCTCCGCGACGTAATCGACCAGCTCGTCGGCCAACTCGGCATAAGACAGGTAGGAGCCGTCCGAGTGCTTCTTCCAACTGGCGAGATGAACCTCGTAGATGAGCATCGGTTTTTCATAGAGTGCCTGTCGCTTCTTCATCCATGCCCGGTCCTGCCAGCGGTATCCGCCGAGGTCCGCTACAATCGAGGCTGTCTGCGGCTTAACCTCTGCATGGAAGGCGTACGGGTCTGCCTTCAAGTACTTGTCCCCGAAACTCGTCACGATCTCATACTTATAGAGTTCGCCTTCTCCCATGCCGGGCTTGAACAATGTCCATAGCCCCGAGTCCGGCACCCGCTCCAGCGGATCGGCCGCGCCGTTCCAACCGTTGCGGTCGGCCGCGAGGCGAACCTCGCGGGCGTTAGGCGCCCACACCGTGAATCGTACGCCGCTTAACCCGTCCTCCGTGTCAACGTGCGCCCCCATTTTGCGATAGCTCTGGAAGTATGTCCCCTCGTGGAACCAATGGATCTCGTCTCTGGTCAGTACGTTACCCTCCAAGCTCCTCACACCTTTTTCTCTATTTTTTCCAGACTATTACCCGGACGCGCAAGATATGACGCATGTTTTCAGAAAGTTGCTCATAGAATGATCCTGCGCTACATTTTCGAGGTCGGAGCAGATTTTTCCTCCTTACTCGGTTTCAACGTTCCATTATTTGTTTATTCACTAGTACTGTTGGAAAGTGGAGGGGACTTATGACAAACGGATCGTGTATTGCTATGCTATTGGCTGGCGGGGAAGGAAGGCGGCTGGCGCCACTGACGCACAAGCTCGCCAAACCTGCGGTTCCTTTCGGGGGCCGTTACCGTATTATTGATTTTCCGCTGAGCAATTGCGTCAATTCCGGCATTTCCACGATCGGAGTGCTCACGCAATACCGGGCTGAATCGCTGCACAGCCACATTGAGGATGGCCGCCATTGGCCTGCCCAAGACGACAGTTCCTCAGAGATCTTCCTGCTGCCGGGAGGGATGGCGCAGGGAACCGGATACGCCGGTACAGCCGACGCGATCTACAAGAACATCGCCGAGGTCGACGCCCGATCGCCTGAGCATGTGCTGATTCTGTCCGGCGACCATATCTATCAGATGGATTACGGCAAGATGCTGGAGACGCATCGCGAGAGCGGCGCGGACGCGACGATCGCCGTTAAGCGCGTGCCTTGGCGGGAAGCATCCCGCTTCGGCATCCTGAACGCGAACGAAGAGATGCGCATTCTGTCATTCACGGAGAAGCCGGCCAACCCGGACAGCAATCTAGCCTCCATGGGCATCTACTTATTCCGATGGTCTTATCTGAGGGAACTGCTGCTGCTGGACGCCTTGGACGCATCCTCCAGCCATGACTTCGGCAAGGACCTCATTCCGGAGATGATCCGGACGGAGGCCTCTGTCTGCGCCTACCCGTTCGACGGCTACTGGCGCGACGTCGGCACCGTCGAGAGCCTGTGGGAAGCCCATATGGACGTGCTCGCCGGCGAGCTGACATTGGACAGCGAAGCCTGGCCGATGTATTCGAATGAGCAAGAGCCGTACATCCAGGCGTATACGCATCCGCTCGCGATCGTGCGGGATTCGATCGTTCATCCGTTCACTGTCAACGAAGGCGAGGTAGACCGCTCGATCTTGTTCGGCGGCGTACATATCGGCCGCGGCAGCAGCATTCAGGAGAGCATCGTCATGCCTAACGTCAAAATCGGCCGCAACGTGAAAATGTTCCGCGCGATCATCGGCGAAGGAACGATCATCGAGGACGGCGCAGTCATCGGCCGCGAGGGCGGCGACGTCACGGCGCTCGGTGCCGACGAGCTCGTCCATTCGCGCAGCGCTTCGTCGTTCATGAATCGGACCAACGAGCTGCTGAAGGGCATCGTGCGTACGGATAAGGCAGCTGGCGAAAGTTTTTGACCCCTTGATAGCGCGATCGATTAGAAGACCGGCATAGGTGCCGGTCTTTGTTGCGTGATACATTCTGTTTCATTATTGCTGCGCGCGGGTAATGACCGCTATTGCAGTCACAATGGATTTCGGGGGGAAGCCGAGCGATGGCAGCCTTATTCGATCGCATGATCGCTATGTTCCGCTACGGAGCGGCGAACGGAGCAGCAGCTGATCTTCCGCGTGGCGGCAAGCATCGAGAACCGGGGCTGCCGCTGGACCGCGCACGCGAGCAGCACCGCATCCTGCGTCGGCAGGCTGAGCGCTGCGAAGAACCGCAATTAGGCTCGCGGCTGAACCGCATGGTCATGATGGCCGACGCGATTATTCGGGAGACGACGCATAAGACCGGTCTCGTCCCTGTCGTCCGTCGCTTCTATGCCTTCGACCTGCCGCTTACAGTGACGTTGCTCGAGCGGTACGAGAAGCTGATGCAAAGCGAATATTACGATAAGGAAATGGAATGCCGCGCACAACGGATCGAGCAGTTGCTGGCTTTGCTGGCGCGGCGCTACGCGCGTTACTTGAACCGGCTGATACAAGCCGATATGACGCAGATGGACATGGAATTGGCCGCCTACGAGCGCATGCTTAAGCAGGGCGACGTGCCGGCACGATAGCATCAGGAGAGATGGAGGAATCGATGTGATGGAGCAGCAATACGAGCCGCGCGCGGGCTGGCTGCCCGAGACGCTGAGCCCGCATGAACAGGCCGCAGCAATCGAGCTTGCCGCGACGCTTGCCAGCGACGACGCGGTCGCCGTCACCCGCTTCGGCACCGATATTCAAGAGGAAATCGCGGCGTTCGCGACAGCCGTCCTCGATCAGATTCGTGCCCGCGACGCCGGGGATGTCGGCGAGCTGATGACCGAGCTCACGCTCCGCGTGCGGGAGATGCCGCTAGCTGCGAACCAGCCGGATAAGGAACGACACCGCACGATACTAGCGTCCATACCAGCCGTGAACCGGCTCATGACGCGCATGCGGCGCGGCACGCTGCAGTCTCGGACGGTCGAGGAGCAGATCGAGCTGATCAGCGCCAAGCTTGACGAAGCTTACTGCGCGATGCAGCGGGACATCGAGCTCCTCGAGCAGATGCTGATCCGCAATCATGCTTATTTCAAGAAGCTCGAGCTCCATATGGCAGCCGCTCAGCTGCGCCTGACGGATGCGGTCGAACAGGATCTGCCGGCGTGGAGCCGGAAGGCGAAGGAGGGGCAGGATCCTTGGGCTGCCCAGCGGCTTGCGGATTGCCAAGCCTTCACGAAACGACTCGAGATGCGGCTGGATGACCTGCGCAGGACGCGGTATCTGTCCCTCATGCAGGCGCCTAAGATTCGGCTGCTCCAGCAGAGCGCGCAGCTGATGATGGAGAAGATTCAATCGATGCTGTACAATCTGATCCCGATCTGGAAGCTCGATCTCGTGACGAGCATCGCGGAACAACGGACGTCTCGCGCGCTGGCGCTGCATAACCAGGTTCGCAGCTCGATCGAGGACGGCATGAAGGCCGGCGCCGAGCGGACACGCCGTCTGACGGTCGAAGCAGCGGCAGCGAGCGAGGGCGGCATGATCGGCATCGACGCGATGCGAAGCGTGCACGATGCGCTCGCAGGCGCGCTCGAGGACACGATGCGGATCTACGCCGAAGGCCGCACGCAGCGGGAAGCGGCCGAGCGCGAGCGCGCGCAGATGGAGAACGAGCTGAAGCGCGCAATTGCGGCGCTCGCGGAGCGTTAGACCGTGTACGCGGTCGGCACTCGCGGAGCGGTGGGTGCTTGCGATGCCCTGGAAAAACTCTCTTGCAACCGTTACGGATCCGATATTGTCCCGCCACGAACGAAGAAACCTCCGGCAAGCGCATGCGC
>JAEZCJ010000084.1 GCA_023433615.1 Bacillota bacterium
TCGCCAAAAAAAGGGAGCCGTCGAGATCCGTCGCCGGCAATTGCCTCCGCGCATTCGTCGTCGGCGGCCTGATCTGCGTGCTTGGCCAAGCCATACAGAATGGTTACATGAGCTGGCGGAAGCTATCCAGCACGCAAGCCAGCAACCCGACGGTAGCGACGTTGATTTTCATCTCGGTCATCCTGACCAGCCTGGGGGTCTACGATAAGATTGCGCAGTGGGCCGGGGCAGGAACGGCCGTGCCGGTTACGGGATTCGCGAACTCGATGTGCTCGGCCGCGCTGGAGCATCGGAGCGAGGGGCTCGTGCTCGGCGTAGGCGGCAATATGTTTAAACTAGCCGGTTCCGTCATCGTGTATGGAGCTGTCGCGGCATTTTTTGTTGGCCTGGTGCACGTCATTTTCGGCCTGGGAGGACAGTAATATGCTGCGCGGCAAACAAACGTGGTGGTTCGAGAGTCGACCCGTCATTGTCGGAACGGCGACCGTTGTGGGGCCCGACGAGGGGGAAGGGCCGCTCGCCGGCGACTACGATCTCGTGCATCCCGAACTCGACCTCGGCCAAAAATCGTGGGAGAAGGCAGAGAGGCTGCTGCTCGAGCAAGCGGCGAAAATGGCGATCGTCCATGCGGGCATCGAGAAGAGCGACGTGCAGTTCTTCGTGGGCGGCGACCTGATGAATCAGATCATCAGCAACTCGTTCGCTGCCCGGGATCTAGGCGTCCCGTACATCGGCGTATTCGGTGCATGCTCGACCTCGATGGAGTCGCTTGCGCTGGCATCGATGTTCGTGGACTCGGGCAATGCCGAACATGTGCTGGCAGGTACGTGCAGCCATAACTGCACGGCGGAGAAGCAATTCCGTTATCCGACCGAATACGGATCGCAGAAGCCCCCGACCGCCCAATATACCGTGACAGGCGGGGGAGCAGCCGTTCTAGCGAAGCAAGGCGTCGGCCCGGTCGTCACCTGCGCCACGATCGGCAAAATTGTCGACCTTGGCATAGCGGACCCGTTCAATATGGGGGCGGCGATGGCGCCGGCGGCCGTCGACACGATTCAGACGCACTTCAATGACACGGGACGCATGCCCAAGGATTACGACTTGATCGTAACCGGCGACTTGGCAACGGTCGGCCACCAGATCGCGGCGGACCTCCTGCAGCGCAACGGCGTGCCGATGCAGGATACGACGTTCAACGATTGCGGAATCATGGTCTATGACATCGAGAAGCAGAAGGTACAAGCCGGCGGTAGCGGTTGCGCATGCTCGGCTGTCGTCACGTATGGACATCTGCTCAAACGGCTTAACAAAGGCGAGCTGAACCGCATCCTGGTCGTCGCGACAGGTGCGCTGTTGTCACCGCTGTCGTACCAGCAGGGCGAGACGATACCTTGCATCGCGCACGCGGTAGCGATCGAGAGAGGAGATCTGTGACATGCAATTTCTATGGGCATTTGTGGTTGGCGGCGGCATCTGCGTGATCGGCCAACTCATGTTCGACGTGGCGAAGCTAACGCCGGCGCATACGATGGCCGCGCTCGTCGTGGCCGGGGCCGTCGTGGACGGATTCGGATGGTACGATCCGCTTATCGATTTTGCCGGTGCCGGCGCGACCGTGCCGATTACGAGCTTCGGCAATGCGCTTGTGCATGGCGCCTTGACGGAGCTGCATGATACCGGCGCGATCGGCGTCATTACGGGCATGTTCAAGCTGACGAGCGCGGGCATATCCGCCGCGATCATATTCTCCTTCTTGGCTGCGCTGGTCGTCAGACCGAAGGGGTGACGGAATTGGAGGATCCTGTGTGATCCTCCAATTTTTTTAGAACAGATCGACAATTGTACACAGCGACAGCCTTCCTGTAAAATGGTAATTAGGAATCACTTCTAAATTACCGGGAGGTTTTGCAATGGACAACCGCACCAATGATCTGCAGCTCGTAAACGCAATACGACGCAATCTTGAAAGCTGTATCCTAGGCAAATCGGAAGAAATCAATAGATTGCTCGCCGCGCTGCTTGCCGGCGGCCACGTGCTGCTCGAAGATGTTCCGGGCACCGGCAAAACCCAACTCGTGAAAGCGCTCGCGAAGGCTGTCGGCGGACAGTTCCGACGGATCCAGTGCAACCCGGATTTGCTTCCTACCGATATAACAGGCGTATCGATCTATCATCCGAAGGAAGAGACGTTCCTCTTCCGTCCGGGTCCGATCATGGCGAATATATTGCTGGCCGACGAGATTAACCGCGCGACGACCAAGACGCAGTCCGCGCTGCTCGAAGCGATGGAAGAGCGGCACGTTACGGTAGACGGCGTCTCCCATTCGCTCCCGCAGCCGTTCATTCTGTTCGCGACGCAGAATCCGATCGAGTTCGAAGGGACTTATATGCTGCCGGAGGCGCAGCTGGACCGCTTCATGATGAAGCTGACGCTAGGCTATCCCGACGATAAGACCGAGCGCCAGATGGTGATGAACAGCTATGCCGACCAAGCATTCACGCGCGTAGAACAGGTAGCGGACATCTCGGATGTGGCGCGCATGCAGGAACAGGTGCGCGCCGTACATGTGGACGAGGCGGTCGGGGACTACCTCGTTCGCGTTATACGCGCGACCCGGGAGAACCAGAGCGTACAGCTCGGCGCCAGTCCGCGCGCCGCGATCTCCTTAATGACGGCCGCTAGGGCGAACGCTTACCTGGAAGGCCGCGATTACGTCATACCGGACGACATTAAGCGCCTCGCCGGCCACGTGCTGTCGCACCGGATCATTCTGCACACCGACGCCCGCATGAACGGGGTGACGACCGAGGAAGTCATCGCCCAGACGATCGAGCAGACGAACGTACCTGTCCGAATGGAGCGCTGACTATGGAAACCGCCAGGGCCATGAACTATCGTTGGCGGCTGACGGGCGTCGTATACGTTAGCTGTTCATTGTTCCTATTATTCCAAGGCGGCAAGACGTCCTTCATGCTATTCTGCATTCTTAATGCCCTCATTCTCTATCTTGCATTAGGCAAACTCAGCGGAATCGGCATGGTGAGAGGGACGCGTTCGCTCTCCGGCATCGGCAATCATCATGATAACGTGCTGAGCGCTGGTACGCGTCTCGACGTACAGCTGAATGTTAAGATCCCAGGCTATTGGCCAATTCCCTATGTGCTCGTGATGGATCGTTTGGAGCGCAAGGGCGGGCAGAGCATGCAGTTCGAGGTGTCTTTCATCCCGGATTTCCGCAGGAATGGACTGGTACAATACTCGACGCCGCCGCTTACCCGAGGCTGGTATTCGTTCAAGCCGACGGAATGCGTGACGCGCGACATATTCGGACTGTTCGAGCATACGGGACAATTCGAGTCGGGGTCTACGTTCACGGTCCTGCCGCAGACGATTCCCATTCGATATTGGAGCCAGCTCCAACGGGGCTTGAAGGGACCTTATTCGCATGCCGTATCGCATCGTTCGGCGAAGGAGACGACGCAGATCAACGGCGTTCGCGAGTACCACTACGGCGACCGTCTCTCGCGTATCCACTGGAACGCGACGGCTAAGACCGGAGAATGGAAATCGAAGGAATTCGAACGCGAATCCGTGCCTCGGACGGTCGTCGTGCTCGACCGCTGCGGTACCGCATACGGGAATGCCGAACGCTTCGAGCTGGCTGTCTCCACCGCCGCCTCGCTCGTCGAATACGGACTTCGGCGCGAGACGGCAATGGGCCTAGTCTCCGTCGGCGCGACGGCCGACGGCTATCAGCCGAGGTCGACGGCCGACCAGCGCAAGCTGATCATGAATCATCTGGTCGGCGTTGAGGCAGACGGGAAATCCGGGTTGTACCGCTCCCTGCGCCAAGTGTCCGTGCTGCTGTCTCCCGGCTCATTCGTGGTGCTGGTTACGCCGCATACAGGCGAGGAAGTCGTCAAGACGATGCAATGGCTTGAGCGGAGCGGGATGACGCCGTGCGTCATCCATTTGCCTGACGGATCCGATTCGAATGCAAGCTGGCAGAAGCTCGTTCAGGTTCGCGGCTGGCAATGCTATAACATTCGGAATCTGCACGAGCTTCCGGCAGCGCTCGAAGGGAGCGTGAGCTAATGCTGAAGAAATTGATCGTGCCAATGCTGCGCAGGCTTGCGTCCGATTGGTATGCGAAGCTGTCGTTCCTGTTCTCGGCGATCTTGTTCTGGCAATGGTTCGACTCCTTGGAGGGCTATTGGTGGCCGGAAACGTTCTCGGTCGTTCACGGGATTCTGATTGCAAGCGTCGTCATCGAATGGATCGTTCCGGGACCTCGCTGGCTGCGAATCTTCCTGCACGCATGCGCGATGATCGTCATCAATGCCGCGAATAACGGCTTTCAATTCATCGCGCTGCCCGAGAATAGGAAGGACGTACAAGCGTGGGGAGATTGGATCGCGCAGCTCGCAGCGCCGTTCCAACCGATCATCTGGGTCTCGCTGCCTGTGCTGGCGGCATTCTTGCTGGCCGGTTACTACTGCAGGACGCGGCTCCAGGTCGCGCTTCTTACCGGGGCAAGCCTGTTATCCTTGACGATCCTGGACTCGTTCACGGCGATTTACTTCTGGGATGAAGTGGCATGGAGCGTATTCGTAGCGCTCTCGTGGCTGATCGCCGAGCATTTCGAACGTTTTCAGCGCAAGCATCCCGACACCTGGGGGCATCTCATCGAATACCCCGTCTCATTCCTGCTTCCAGTTATCTTAATCTTGGCGGTTGTCATGACCTCCGGACTGTTCGTTCCGAACGTTCAGCCGGTATTGAAGGATCCCTACACGCTATGGATGGAGTCGCGAGGCGAGACGGTGCCTTCCTTCGTCGGAGACAAGTTAGAGAGCGCCTCCTTATCCAGCGGCATCGGCGACAGCCGTTCCGGTTACAGCCGCGAAGACGAGACGCTCGGCGGAGGCTTCCAATTCGACTACTCCGAAGTCATGACGGTCACGACCTCGAGAAGGAGCTATTGGCGAGGGGAGACGAAGTCTGTCTATACCGGCACGGGCTGGGAAGACAGCGAGGCCGAGCTGCGGGAATCCGCCGTATCGGCGATCGGTCCTGAACAGACGCTGCCGTCGATGCTCGACGAGGTGGACGTGGAGACCGAGGTCATTACGCAGGGCATCACGATGATCCGCGAGGATCCGTATCCTGTCTTGTTCGGAGCCGCTACGGTACGCTCGATAGTCAGCATCAACGGCGAGCCGTCCATGCCGCCATCGCTTGCCTGGCTCCCGGAGTCCGGCGAGCTGCGCTGGCCTCGTTCCGGCCGTACGCCGTATCCAACGGGATATGCGCTGACCTCCGAAGTGCCCGTGCTGGACGAAGCGAAGCTGCGGGCAATCGAGCAGCCGGAGGATACGACGGCAATGAATGCTTATCTGACGCTTCCGGAAGGCTTGCCGCAGCGCGTGAAGGATCTGTCGGCCGAGCTTACGGAAGGGCAGCCAACGGCTTATGACAAGGTTCGGAGCATCGAGGCTTACTTGAAGGACAATTACGCCTATACGAACACGCCGGACTTAAGCAAGAAGAAGAGCGAGGATTTCGTCGATTCCTTCTTGTTCGAGATCCGGGAAGGCTACTGCGATTACTATTCGACTGCATTGGCAGTATTGACGCGTGCTGCCGGCATTCCGACACGCTGGGTCAAAGGCTACGCGCCGGGCGTGTTGCCGAGCGATTTCTTCTCCAGCATACCTGACGAAGCGTTCGATTCGAATATGGGCGGCACGTACACGGTGCGCAATGCCGACGCTCACTCTTGGGTGGAGGTATACTTCGAAGGGTACGGCTGGCTGCCGTTCGAAGCGACTGCGGGATTCGCCTATCCGTACAGTCTTCCGCAAGACGCAGAGCCGGTGACGGAAGTGGCCATCGATGATACCGTGGCCGACTCCGAAGCAGCAGGCGCTCGCAAGGGCTTGGGCGACATCCCGCTCGGCTGGAGCATCGGAGGACTGGTCGTCCTGCTGGCATTTGCGGCATTCCTGACGCGCCGCATGTGGGTCAAGATGTGGAAACGGCTGCGATTCGGCACGCTGACCGCCAATCAGTTGATCGTATTGGAGACGGAGAAGCTGATCCGCTACTGTCACAAGAAGGGGCTTACGCGCAGCGACAACGAGACGCTTCGCGAATCCATCGGCCGATGGGTGAACGTGCGCAAATCGCTGCAACAGGATTTCAAGGACGTGCTGCTCGTCTTCGAGAAGGCGAAGTATAGTCCGCTGCAGGCCGATATGGCCGACGTCGCGAATCTAAGCGGCAAGATCAAATCCATAAGGGATCGATTGTGATCGCGAAGTTATCTCGAGGAAGCATATTCGACGTCGAATCTTGAACGCTGGCGCAATTAAGCGGATGCTTCCGATGTGCGTTTCTTACGAAACGCTGGAGGTGCTCACGTAGGTCTGCCTACAAGCATATGCTTCCGAAGTGCGTTTCCTACGGAAACGCTGGAGCTCCTCGATTGCTACCATCGTCCAACCTAAGCGTACGCTTCCGATGCTGCGTTTCCTACGGAAACGCTTGAGGCGCTGACAATCGATCGATTAGAAATATCCTATTAACTGGCTATTGATTCGAACGGACCGGGAAGCAGGCGGGACCATGCCTGCTCCCCGGTCTTTCTCTTTTGCAAAGGTTTTCCCGATTATGGTATAGTTTGACCATATAAGCGGCTCTATGACTAGGTCAAGGGCTGTCTCGTTCACGAAGGAGTACATCTCATGTTCGAATGGGTTATGCCGCATGCGATCGTTCATACGATTTATGATATCGACCTGCCCAAGCTGCGCGAGCAAGGCATCCGCGGCATCATTACCGATCTGGATAACACGCTCGTCGGGGCGCGCGAGCCGCTGGCTACGCCGGAATTGGTCGCATGGCTCGACCGGGTGCGGGAGCACGGCTTCCGCGTCGTGATCGTGTCCAACAATAACCGGACGCGAGTATCGCGCTTCGCCGATCCGCTGGGGATTCCGTATATTCATGCTGCCCGCAAGCCTGCGAACCGGGCATTCAGGCAGGCGCTGAACCTGCTCGGCATGAAGCCGCCTGAAGCGGTTGTGGTAGGCGATCAGATGATGACGGACGTATTGGGCGGCAAGCGTATGGGACTGCATACGATCTTGGTCACGCCGATCGCGCCGGCGGACGAAGGTATCATGACGCGGGTGAACCGATTCATCGAGAAGATCGCTCTAAGGAGCTTACGCAGAAAAGGCCTATGGCCTAAGGAGGACACCAAGTGACGCTCGACCTCACGTCATCGGAGAACCAACGCTGCGCCGGGTGCGGCGCGAAGCTGCAAACGGAAGCGCAGGAGAAGCCCGGCTACATTCCGGCGGCCGCAGCGCAGCGGGAACCGGCAATCTGCCAGCGCTGTTTTCGCATCAAAAATTACAATGAAGCCTCGACCGTTGCGATCGACCAGGACGACTTTCTCCGCTTGTTGACCGGGATCGGCGCAACGAACAGCCTGGTCGTGCACATCGTGGACCTGTTCGACTTCGAGGGCAGCGTCATTTCGGGGCTGCAGCGGTTCGTGGGCAATAATCCGGTCTTATTGGTCGTCAACAAGACCGACTTGCTGCCGAAGTCGACCAATCTCAATCGCATCCGCAATTGGGTGCAGCGGCAAGCCAAAGCTTCCGGACTGCGTACCGTCGACATTGTGCTGTGCAGCGCGATGAAGAACACCGGCCTCGATCATGTACTGGATGCGTTCGAGGAGCATCGCAAGGGACGCGATGTCTACGTCGTCGGCGCTACGAACGTGGGCAAGTCGACGTTAATCAACCGCCTGATCCGCGACTACAGCGATTTGGACCGCGAATTGACCGTATCCCGCTATCCGGGCACGACATTGGACGAGGTGCGGATCCCGCTGGATGACGGCAAGGCGATCATCGATACCCCTGGTATCGTCTATTCGTCGCGCCTGACCGAGGTCGTGCCGCGCAGCGTGCTGCAGTCGATCATGCCGGAGAAGCCGCTCAAGCCGCTGGTCTATCAATTGAACGAAGGCCAGACGCTGTTCTTCGGCTCGCTGGCGCGATTCGACTTCACAAGAGGGCAGTCGCAGTCCTTCACCTGCTATATATCGCCGGCCATGAAGGTGCACAGAACGAAGCTGGAGCGTGCCGATGCGCTCTATGCCGAGCATAAGGGCGAATTGCTGGCGCCTCCGACACGCGAACAATTGGAGGATATTCCGGCTTGGACGCGCCACTCGCTGCGCATTCCGCCTGGCGGAGGCACCGATATCATCCTATCGGGCCTTGGCTGGATTCATGCGAACAGTACCCATGGCGCTTATGCAGAGGTATATGCGCCGAAGGGCGTGAAGGTACTGACGCGCGAAGCCTTGATCTAAGAGGCTGCGAGGTTTGCCGGGAGAGGAGAGAACGTCATTGTCAGAAGTGCAATCCAATGCGGCGGGGAACCATGTTGACAGCCATACCGTACTTTATGGCGTCATCGGCGATCCGATCCGACATTCCAAATCGCCGGTCATGATGAACCGCGCGTTCCGGGAGACCGGCGTGAACGGCATCTACGCCGCCTTCCATGTCACGCCGGATCGATTGGGGGCGTTCGTCGAAGGCGTGCGCGCGATGGGCATTCGCGGCGTCAACGTGACGATCCCGCATAAGATCGCGATCATGCCGCATTTGGACGCGATCGATCCGAGCGCTGAAGCGGTAGGCGCCGTGAATACGGTCGTCAATGACGACGGACGGCTGACCGGATACAATACGGACGGTCTCGGCTACGTCCGTTCTCTGCGCGAGGAGGCGGAGGCAGACCTAGCGGGCAAGCGAATCGTGCTGATCGGCGCGGGCGGGGCAGCCCGAGGCATCCTGCATGCGCTGGCCGCCGAGAAGCCTGCCTCGATCGTCATCGCGAACCGCACGCTCGAGCGGGCGGAGACGCTGGCCGCCGATGCAATCGGGGCAAGCAAGTCTGGCGGAGCCGTCGAGGTCGGCGCAGTCGGACCGGACGGTCTTCGCAGCGCATGCCATGAGGCCGATATCGTCGTGAATACGACATCCGTCGGCATGTCGCCGCATCCGGATGAACTGCCGATGGCTATTGACGCCAGATGGCTGCGGCCCGGAGCTGTAGCCAGCGATATCGTCTACAATCCGATGAAGACGCGCTTCCTGCATGAGGCCGAGGCGGCGGGCTGCCGCATTCACGGCGGTCTCGGCATGTTCATCTACCAAGGCGCATACGCCTTCGAATACTGGACATCGCGGACGGCACCGGCAGCAGCCATGCGCGAAGCGGTGCTCGAAGCTTTTCACAACCAATAGACAGCGAGAAAGAAGGATTAAGATGCTTACGGGAAAACAAAAGAGGCACCTGCGGTCGCTTGCGCATCACTTGACGCCGATCTTCCAGGTCGGCAAAGGCGGAACGAACGAACATATCATCCGCCATATCGAAGAAGCGATCGAGACGCGCGAACTGATCAAGGTGAACGTATTGAACAACAATGCCGATGATCCGAGGGAGATCGGCGCGGAGCTGGCCAAGGGCGCCGGCGCGGAGCTCGTGCAAGTGATCGGCAAGACGATCGTGCTGTATAAGGAATCCAAGGACCATAAGACCATCGAGCTGCCTTAGTCGGCTGTGATGCGGGAGGTGTCGAAGAGACGCATGATTCATGTCGGGCTAATGGGCGGCACGTTCGATCCGATTCACGTGGGGCATCTGATAGCCGCCGAGGCCGCTAGAGAAGCCTGCGGCTTGGATGCCGTCTGGTTCATTCCGTCCGCGGTTACGCCGCTCAAGGACGGCTCGCCGCAAGCCAGCAGCGAGCAGCGCCTCGAGATGGTGCAATGCGCGGTCGGCTCGCAGCCGAATTGCCGCGCGATGGACATCGAGCTTGCGCGCGGCGGCGTCTCGTACACGATCGATACGGTGAGCGAGCTGCAAGCGCGGAATCCGGGCTGTACGTTCAGCTATATCATCGGCGCGGATCGCATCAACGATCTGACCGCATGGCATCGGATCGAAGAACTCGCGTCGCGCGTCTCGTTCATCGGGCTCGCTCGACCGGGGCATGACGTTGTTCCTTCGCAGCTGCCGCCTTACATTCGCGAGAAGCTGCGCATTGCGAGCATGCCTCAGCTCGACATCTCCTCGACCGATATTCGCAGGCGAAGGGCGGAAGGGCGATCGATCCGCTATTTGGTACCGGATGAGGTTTACCATTATATCGTAAGGAATGACTTGTATGGAGCGTAATGCATTGCTTGAAGCGGTCCGAAGCCAGATGCCCGAGAAACGCTGGAACCACACGCTCGGAGTCATGGAGACGTCCGTCATACTGGCGAAGCGATTCGGAGCCGACCCGGAGAAAGCCGACCTTGCTGCCATCCTGCACGATGTAGCCAAATATTGGCCTATCGATCGCATGGCGGTGACCATTCGGGACGGAGGGCTCCCGGCTGCGCTGCTGGAACAGGATAAGGAGCTGTGGCATGCGCCTGTGGGCGCTTACGTAGCTGCAGAGGAATATAGCGTTACCGACGAGGACGTGCTGAATGCGATCCGCTATCACACGTCGGGCAGGGAAGGCATGAGCAAGCTGGAGATGGTTGTCTGCCTCGCCGATTACATGGAGCCGGGCAGGAGCTTCCCCGGCGTGGATAAGATACGGGAATTGGCAGAGCATAGTCTCGAGAGAGCTTTGGTTGCGGGCTTCGACTCGACGGTCGCTCATCTGCTGGAGAAGGGCAAACGGATCGATCCGCTGACCATTCTGGCACGGAACGATCTCATAATGCGCATGAATAAGGAGGCCGATTGATGATACAACCCGATGAATTGATGCAGGCCGTAGTGGCTGCGGCGGAAGAGAAGAAAGCGAATCGTATCGTGGCGTTGAACTTGCAGGGCGTGTCGCTGGTCGCGGATTATTTTATCATCTGCCACGGCAACTCGGATACGCAGGTACTGGCAATTACGACTGAGATTCGCAAGCGTGCGGAGGAGAAGGGCGCCCGCATTCGCGGCGTGGAAGGCACGGATTCGGCCCGCTGGGTGCTGCTCGATCTGGGCGATGTCGTCGTTCACGTCTTCCATCGCGACGAGCGCGACTACTACAGCCTGGAACGCCTGTGGGCTGACGCGAAGGTCGTGGAATTCGCATGAGCCTGACGGCCGGGACGACTATCAAGATGCTCGCGGCGCGCGAGGTTCCTCCGAACGGCTATTTCTTGTCGGACGGCGAACAAGACGTTCTGCTGCCTTACGCCGAGATCGTCGGCCCCCGGCCCGTGCCGGGCGATGAGGTCGAGGTATTCCTCTATTACGATACCGAAGATCGGCTTGCCGCGACGATGCGGAAGCCTCTCTTGACGCTCGGGGGGCTTGCCAGGCTGGCAGTCGCGGACATTCATCCGCGCTTCGGCTGCTTCCTCGAGATGGGCCTCGGGCGGCAGCTGCTGCTGCCGTTCGCAGAGCTTCCGGAGGAGCAGGAATACCGGCCGCGGCGGGGCGACGAAGTGTTCGTGCGGATGGCGCACGACAAAGTCGGACGTCTGGTCGCGAAGCTGGCAGGCGAGGAGGATCTTGCGCCGCTCGTGTTCCAGGCGCCGGCTGCATGGCAGAATGCCTGGATCGCCGGCTGGGTGACGAAGCCGCTGAAGATGGGGGCTTTTGTCCTGCTGGACGGCGGAGTTACGGGTTTCGGCGTATACGGCCTTATTCCGTCTGCGGAACGTTCGCGACCGCTGCGGCTCGGGGAACGGGTCGAAGCGCGCGTGACGTTCATTCGCGAGGATGGGCGCGTGAATCTATCGATGTACCAGCGCAAGGAAGTCGGCCGATTGGAAGATTCGGAGCGGATCCTTGCTTTCCTGAAGGAACGGCCGACAGGCGCAATGCCGTACTCGGACGAATCGCCGGCCGATATTATCAAGCAGAAGTTCGGGATCAGCAAATCCGCCTTCAAACGGGCGCTCGGCAAGCTGATGAAGGGCGGAATCGTCGTGCAGAAGGGAAGCTGGACGCATCTGTCGGACAGCGCTGCGGAATCGGAGAACGGAAGCTAGGAGAGGTGTCCGGATCGCAGGCTCAGGCTGATGCCGCGGTCCGGCACTGTAAGAGATGGGGGCCTTATGCGAGCTTATAAGCAATTTGCGTCGGTGTACGACCGACTGATGGAGGATATGCCTTACGCGGAATGGCTGCGGTTCGCGAGGCAGGCCTGGGAGAAGTTCGGCATGCCGGAGACGGTCGTCGATCTGGGCTGCGGGACGGGCAGCATGTCGATCCCGCTGGCCAAGTCGGGCTTCAAGGTATTCGGCATCGATCTCTCGGCCGACATGCTGACCATCGCCCGCAGCAAGTGGGACGAGTCGCCGCAGCAGGCGATCCGTTCCGGCAGCGGCTCCATACGCTGGCTGCAGCAGGATATGCGGGATTGGGAGCTGCCGGAGCCTGTCGATGCGGTCGTGTCGTTCTGCGACTGCGTCAACTACCTGCTCGAAGAGAAGGACGTCGAAGCGGCGTTCCGGGCCACCTGCCGAGGGCTGCGGGCCGGCGGCGTATTCGCATTCGACGTTCATGCCCCCAAGCAGCTTCAGCGATATGCCGAAGAGCAGCCGTTCACGCTCGACGAGCGGGATGTCGCTTATATATGGACCAGCGAACTGGATGCCGGCCGGATGGAGATCGAGCATCATTTGACGATTTTTGCGCGCGAAGGGAACGAGCGAGACGCGCGGTTCATCCGGTTCGAAGAGGTGCATCAGCAGCGCGCCTACAGTTCGGCTTGGCTGCGCGGCGCCTTGCAGCGTGCCGGGTTCACGCGGATCGAGCTTTATGCCGATTTTGCATGGGATGCGGCAACCGAGGAGTCGGAGCGTCTATTTTTCCTGGCGGTCAAATAGCTCGGTCCTTGACAGGAACAGTCAGCTTTTCTATAATCGAACTAACATTTTCAACAATCGATGAAGCAATGAAGAGGAGCAGTACTTCTTGGGCAGTCCGGATCAGAGAGTCGGCGGGTGGTGCAAGCCGAACCGGAAGGGGGAGGAACTCGCCTTGGAGCAGCAGCCGCGAACGCCGTCATGGCCTTAGCGCTGCCGTCAAGCCCGCGATAAGGGCGTCGAGTGAACGGCGGCATAGCATGCCTGCCGTTAACTAGGGTGGTACCGCGGGAATATGAACTCTCGTCCCTAGCCAAAGAGCTAGCGACGAGAGTTTTTTGCGTTGGGCCAGCTTGTGATCACGAAGTATCTCAAGAAGCATATTCGACATCGAATCTTGAACGCTGGCGAAAATTCCGGTGCTCACGTAGGTCTGCCTACGCTCCGCTCCTCATTTTCTACCATCGTCCAACCTTCTCGGTGCTGACAAGCCGGCTTTATTAAAGGAGGACATACACATGAGTCAAGAACAGACAAGAGGCTATCATCCGCAGTCGATCGAGCCGAAGTGGCAGGCGTACTGGGACGAGAATCAAACTTTCCGCACGACGGAAGATGCGGGCAAACCGAAATTTTACGCGCTCGACATGTTTCCGTATCCTTCGGGCTCCGGGCTGCACGTCGGCCATCCGGAAGGCTACACCGCGACGGATATCGTGGCTCGCTACAAGCGGATGCGCGGCTACAACGTGCTCCATCCGATGGGCTGGGACGCGTTCGGCTTGCCGGCGGAGCAGCACGCGCTCAATACGGGCGAGCATCCGCGGGAATTCACAGTGCTCAACATCGACAATTTCCGCCGCCAGATCAAGTCGCTCGGCTTCTCGTATGACTGGGACCGCGAGATCAGCACGACGGACCCGGAATACTACAAGTGGACGCAGTGGATTTTTATCCAACTCTATAAGAAGGGGTTAGCGTACGTCGCGGAGGTGCCGGTCAACTGGTGTCCGGCGCTCGGCACGGTGCTGGCGAACGAAGAGGTCATCGACGGCCTCAGCGAACGCGGCGGCCATCCGGTCATCCGCAAGCCGATGCGGCAGTGGATTCTGCGCATCACCGAGTATGCGGAGCGCCTGCTGGAGGACCTGGAGGAGCTGGATTGGTCGGAGAGCATCAAGGACATGCAGCGCAACTGGATCGGCAAGTCCACGGGTGCCGAGGTAACGTTCGCGATCGAAGGGCATGCGGACGCTTCGCTCGTCGTGTTCACGACGCGGCCGGATACGCTGTTCGGCGCCACGTACTGCGTGCTCGCGCC
>JAEZCJ010000101.1 GCA_023433615.1 Bacillota bacterium
TGCTTTTCTAACGATCCAAGGACCGTTAGGGCAGTTCGCTCGTTGTTCAGTTTTCAAGGAACAATGTTGTTTCGTGTCGGCCAACCTCTCAGCGGCCGGAATAAGAATATACCATGTTTCTTATTCATGAATCAACTGTTTTCTTTTTCCAGCCTTGTCCGCCTTGCCATTCACGTTTGGCTTGCCGCGGCTGGAGTAACAATATATCATGAGACGCAGGGCTGTACAATGCACACTTTTTTCCATTCCGAACTGAGAGGAGCACTGATCGCTCATGGACCATCCCATCAGCATCTGGACGCTGAAGAAGCAGCCGCTGGCCGAAGTCGCGGCTTACATCGCCAAGAACGGCTCCATCGCGTTCCAAGCGAGAATGGCAGACATGCCGCTCGATGCATACGACGCATTACCCGAGGCGGAGCAACAGGATCGGCTTATCCAAGCGATCGCCTCGATGCCGGACGAGGACTACTCCGACTATCTTCTCGAATTGATCGACGAATAGTCTCCACAACCTAATCATCCGACTCCGGCGCTCCTTGCGGCTCAGGCTGCCACTCGTACAGATCCAGCACATTGCACCTCAGCGTGACCGCGATCGACGCGGCCGTCTTCAGCGGCATCACCCGTGTGTTATCCATGTAATCCTGCAATCGCTCCGGCTTCATTCGCAATTCCCGCGCAAGCTCGACCGAGCTTGCGCCAGCATCGCGCAACCGCTCCTGCAAGAGACAGCGTCCCATCCGCAGCTTCATTCTAATCCCTCGCATTTTTCGTTACGTTAAATCGCATTCATTATGCGCTCGTTACGCGCCTTACTATGCACTCGTTCCCTTTCAAGGGCTGCTGATCGCGATCATCTGCACGACAGGCCGTCCGTCTCCCGGCAGTTGCTCTTCGGCAGCCCTCAGCTGCGAAGAGCCGTCCCCGTCCAGAAAAATCCCGTCGATAAACCCATACGTATCTCGCATCCGAATCATTGCATCCCGGAGCTCAGCGAGCGTGCACGTCACGGAGGTTACGATGAGATGTACATTCCCTTCCTCGTCATACGCCATCGCAGACCGCAGCCGCTCGTCATCCGGGTAAGGCGCAGCCTCGGCATCTGCCTGCCGTCGCCAATCCGAAACGTCACCGCTCGCAAGTCCCATCGATATCCCGCCCTGTGCCCAATAGCGGCTGCGGTCC
This sequence comes from Bacillota bacterium, assembly GCA_023433615.1. Taxonomy (GTDB): domain Bacteria; phylum Bacillota; class Bacilli; order Paenibacillales; family Paenibacillaceae; genus Paenibacillus_I. The sequence continues at coordinate 1,189 of JAEZCJ010000101.1, forward strand.
GTTACCTGCAACGCCTCCGCGCTCGCAGCGACTTGCACGGACAACTCGCCATTCGTCTTGTCGTACACCAACGTCCCTCTGGCATACTTGACGTTGAACCAGCCTGACCCATACCCTCCGCGCTCGCCTGCAGCAGGCAGATCGTCCTCGACCGCAATGCTCAACAATTGATGATCATAAAAAAAGCCGCCGTTGATGCCCGTTAATCCGGTGTGCGTAACGTTAGCGCGGATCGCAACGAGGTCCACCGACTCCGGATCGACGCGAAGCATGTGCATGCGAAGCCCATTGGCATGATCTTCCGCAATGCCGTAAGCGTAAGGCCGCGATCGTTCATCGCCCCCTTCGCCCATCAGCATTCCGCTCATGCTGCAGCCTGACATGCAGATACAGAGCGCGATAAGAGCGATTCCTCTCCCTATTCGACTCGTCATTATCGCCTTCGCATCCCTTCTCGATAACGGCGCGGCGTCATGCCGACGACTCGCTTGAATAATTGTACGAAGTACGACGGATTCGTCAGCCCGACTTGCGCGCCGATCGCTTCGATGGGGAGCATCGAGATCTGCAGATGACGGCATGCTTCCTTCATGCGCCGGGCCGTCAAATAATCGGTAATGCTGGTACCTGTCTCCTGGCGGAACACCCGCGATACGTAAGAGCTGGATAGATGGAGCGCGCCTGCGAGCCGATCCAGGTCGAACGGCTCCGCATAATGCATCTCCATCCATTCCATGATGGCTTCCGAATAACGCGCAGGCCTCTGCCCGTCTTCAAGCCCTTCCCTCGTCCCTGCCAGCCCCCGCATGGAGCCAAGCAGCTGCAAGAGATAAATGGCGCACGTCTCGATCGCAGCGGTCGGGTGAGTCTCTTGACGGTAAGACCGCTCCGTCGCATCGATAAGCCCTTCTATATAGGCAGCCTGATCCGAGAGGTCGAATGCCTGAATCAGCGACCTTCCCTTCCATAAAGATAGGAACAGCCGATGATGCTCCGGATACGGACGCATGAACGGTTCAAGCGCAACAGGATCGAAGTGCAGGAGCGTTCTTACGTATCGGACGTCCATGTCATCGAGATGAACGCGTACGTTGTGCAATTGGAACGGCTGGAAGCAGAATAGCATGCCCCGGTGGATCGCGTATGACTGACGATCGATGTACACGCGGCCTTCGCCCTCGTGGACGTAGAGGAATTCGCAGCCCTGGTGCCAATGGTAATAGCCCTGGAATCCGCTTCCTCCGAGCGATTGCTGCCGATGCGACCAGATATAAGGCGCCTGTGAAAAATCGAAGTGCTGAAACAGCCTGTTCGCGCGCATATGCCCCATTTCCGCTCCGATCATGACAACAGAGCAACATTTTCTCCCATTGTACCGCAATCTCGTTCCATCGAGAACCCGTATACTACTACTTAAAAAGAGAGGTTGGATGATGCATGCAAACGGAATGGTTCACGACAACGATGGAGCGCCTCGAGGCGAAGGTCGACCGCATGATCGTGCAGATCGGCGAGAAGTCGCCTCACGCTGCAGGCAAGGATGGCGTCTATGACAGCGGGGGGATCGACTGGTGGACATCCGGGTTCTGGCCTGGAATTCTCTGGATCATGCACGACTATACGGGCAAACCGCATTATAAGGAAGCGGCATGGCGCTGGGATGCCATGCTCGAGCAATGCTTCCGCCAGCATCCGAATGAGCTTCATCATGATGTCGGCTTCCAATTCCTGCCTACTGCCGTCATGAAGCATGAGGTGACAAGCGATAAGGAAGGGCTGCGAATCGGGATCGAGGCGGCGAATTTCTTGTCGGGTCGATTCAATCCCGAGGGCAATTTCACTCGCGCGTGGAATGGCAATAACGCCGGTTGGGCGATCATCGACTGCATGATGAACCTGTCGCTCCTCTTCTGGGCGAGCCGCGTAACCGGCGATCCGCGCTACAAGCACATCGCGGTCAAGCATGCCGATACGTCGCTCGCGCATGCGGTTCGGGATGACGGTTCCGTCTGCCACATCCTCTCCTTCGACGCGGAGACAGGCGCATTCATCGAGGCGTTCGGCGGGCAGGGATTCTCCCCCGTCTCCGCTTGGAGCAGAGGCAACGCATGGGCGCTATACGGTTTCGCCAACACATACCGTTCCACGGGCGAGCAGCGCTTCCTGCAGGCGGCGAAGCGAATCGCGCATTATTTCATTGCCGCCCTTCCGGATGATAACGTGCCATATTGGGATTTTCGCCTGCCGGATTGCGACGGCGCGCCGCGCGACTCCTCGGCCGCCGCGATTGCGGCCTCCGGCATGCTCGAGATCGCAGATCGCGTACCGCATGCCGAACAGCGATTGTATCGGAATGCCGCGCATCGAATCTTGCGATCGCTGACCGATAACTATGCCACCTGGGACCAGACGGACCATGAAGCTATCCTGCTCCATGCGACCGGGCATGCCCCGCAGGGCGACAATATCGACGTCTCGCTCATCTATGGTGACTACTTCTACGTCGAGGCGATAGCGAAGTTGAACGGGTGGCAGCGGCGAATGTTCTAGCGAGAAAAAGGGCAGCACATACGATCCGCGATCGTATGTGCTGCCCTTTGCGCATGCGTATCGCAGCCGCGCCGGTTAGCTTGCCGCGATATATTCCTCCACGATCGTCCGGATCCGTTCGAGCCCGTCCCACATCGAGCCGGGGCCGTCATAGATGAGCACCACAGCTCCGTTATACCCCGTATCGCGCATCGTCTCCAGGCAGCGCCGGAACTCCGGCTCATCCGGCATCCCGGCTGCATCGTAATGCGCTTTGGCATGAACGGATACGCTGCTAGGCAGGATGAGCTTGAATTCATCATACTTCATAGGAGCTTGGAAGTTGCCAAAATCGGTGATGAATCCGATCTCGCCCTTCGTATCCCGCAGAAGCTGCACGCAGCTCGCGCCGGTCGATGTCAACGGCCGGAAGTTCTCGCTAACGACGCCCACGCCCTTCTGCTTCGCATAGGCCGCAAGCTCCGTTAGACAAGCCGCAGATTGCTGAAGGGCGGCTTGATCGGATGGCTGCGCATCGCCTGCGATGACGCGAATCCGCTTCGCTCCGGCTCGCGAAGCGACATCGATCCACTTGCGAATGTAGGCCATATCGGCCTCCAGTCGATCCGCTTCGGTCGTCGTGAGGTCGCCATAATCAAGCAGCAGCGTATCGAAGCTTATCGCGGCTGCCCCGAAGGCATGCCGCAGCTTGTCCACATAATCGGCATCGGTGCTTGGCAGGTGAAAATGGCACACTTCGATCGCGCGGTAGCCGCGTCTAGCGGCCTCCGCAGGCAGCTGGAGCAGTTCAAGTTCCTCCGGTTGGTCTTGAAGCTTCGTTACATGGGCTCGACTCGATGCATCCCATTCCGTCCACCGCAGCGGACCAAGAATGCGGTGCAGACTCCAGGTACTTATCGATAAATAGGACATTGTATCGTACTCCTCTCGCGATATTATGGAAGGCCGACAGCTGGCTTCAACGCAATCTAGCGCTGCCTCTTGGTGCTTGACGTCCTTACCTTGCTGCGTATCGGCTGTCGCGAGCCCGGGGAATACTATTCCGCACGTGAACAGCATCGCGTCCAGCCGATGCTTCCGGAGGAGGATTCAGCTTGGAAGGCTCGGACAACCGGAAAGATAACAAGAACGTTACTGCGCATAAGAATTCGACGTATCTCGTCCAAGAGCCATTTTCGGAGCCCGGGACCCTGATCGCGAACTGGGGTGAACATTGGGGCTTCGCCTGTCCTACGGACCGGATCCGCAAGGTGCTCGTTCACCGTCCCGGGTCAGAGGTTCATCTCATCCACGGCGATGCCTATGCCATCGAGGCTGGCCCGGTCGTGCTTCAACATATCCGCGGCTACAAGGGCAAGCATCCGCGGGCCTCGATCGACCTTGCGCTGCTGCAGCTGCAGCATGATGCGCTGACAGCCGCGCTGAGAGACGAAGGCATCGAGGTAATCGAATTGATGCCAGGCAGTAACGAAGACGACCAGCCTGACCGCGTCTTCACGCGCGATCTGGGAGCCGTCGTACCGGGAGGCATCATCTTGTCCCGCTTCGCTTTGAACATCCGCTACGGCGAGACACAGGCTGCACAGCTTGCGCTCGCGCAGCTCGGCATGCCTATTCTCGGCATGATTCAAGGGCAAGGCTTCATGGAAGGGGGCAGCTTCACGTTCGTTCATGAACGGCTTGCATTGGTCGGGCGGTCGGAGCGCGTGAATGACGCAGGCATCGATCAACTGCGCGCGTTGCTTGCCCTGCAAGGCATCGAGCTTGTCGTTGTCGATCTGCCTGCCTCGCTGATCCACTTGGACGAAGCGCTGGCGATGATCGACAGGGATGCTGCGCTTGTCGATATCAGCTTGCTTCCGTACTGGCTGCTGGAGAAGCTTCAGAACCTCGGAATCCGCCTCTACCAGGTCGACCCGAGAGACCCGCCGCTGACGGTGAACTGCCTCTCCGTCGCGCCTGGCAAGATCATGGTCTCTTCCGCCGGGAAGTACACGAACGAGCTACTCGCAAGCAGCGGATTCGAGCTGCTGCCTGTCGACGTGTCGGAGCTTGTCAAGCTGGGCGGCAGCATTCACTGCGCGACGCTGCCGCTGATCAGGGGGCATGCGTAGTCTCCGGTTCGCCGCGTTTCTTAACCATTTCTTAATAACGAGAATCGTTCATGAGAGAATTCTCACGAGAATCTCATAAAGCAATAAATGCGTCGGCCTGCCAGTATTTCTCCCTTCATGCTGTTATTGAGAGGGTTCGCGGCTGTGTTATAGTATCGCTAGAGCAAGCTCCAACATTCATCGACACGGAGGGACAACATAAGAACATGCCAACGAGCAAACTCCTGAAATTGTTGCTGAACGCCAGTCTGTGCCTGTCCTTCGGACTATCGATCGCCATGTTCGGACCTGCAGCGCAGGTTGACGCAGCGACCAAGCAATCGCGCGAATTGATTGCCGTCGGTGAAGATCTGCTGGGGACTCCCTATCGATTCGGTGCCCCTAAAGGCGTTACGCACGTGTTCGACTGCTCATCGTTTACGCAGTACATATTCAATGAGCTCGGCGTCGAACTCCCGCGTACGTCCCGCGATCAAGCCGATGTCGGCGAGAAGGTAGACCGCGGAAGCCTTAGCCAAGGCGACCTGCTCTTCTTCCGTACCACAGGCAAATCGATCAGCCATGTAGCGGTCTATATCGGCGACGGCAAAATGATCCACGCATCGAGCAGTAAGGGAATCTCGATCACCGAGGTGGATTCGTCTTACTGGAAGAAACGCTACGTAACAGCCCGCCGCGTTTTGTGACCAGCTGTGATCGCGAAGTCTCGCTACGAAGCATATTCGACGTCGAATCTTGAACGCTGGCGAAAGTTCCGGTGCTCATGTAGGTCTGCCCTACGCTCCGCTCCTCACTTTCTACCATCGTCCAACCTTCTCGGCGCTGACAGCTAGTCCTTATGAAAGTATAGACCTCTTTACAAGAGGGAGCGGACATTGAACATGTCCGCTCCTTTTTGTATCTAATCTTTCTTGCGAAGCGGGAGCCATGCCAGCACCTTCTGGATATGGTCGTCCCAATAGCCCCATTCATGCGTGCCTTCATCGTAGACGACCGTCAGGTCGTAGCTGGTGTTCTGGCAGGCGGCCGTGAATCTCCGGTTGTCCTCCACCAAGAAATCATCCTTGCCGCAGCACTGGTAGAGCTTCGGCTTCGGTCCCGGCAGCTTTTCCCCCTGCTCAAGCAGCCACAGAAGATCATTGTCCGTGCCCGTCAGATCCTCGCCGCCGTAAATTTCCTCGAAGAGCGAGTGAAGCGGCGATTCGAGATTATTCTTCATATGTTCAGCCATATCCACGGCCCCCGATAAGCTTGCGGCTGCAGCGAATTGGTCCGGGCAGCGCAGCGCCCATTTGAAGGCGCCATAACCGCCCATCGACAGGCCTGCGACGAAGTTATCCTCGCGCTTGTCCGACAGCGGGAAGAACGATCGGGCAAGCGCAGGCAGCTCCTCGGACAGGAACGTCCAATACTTGCCGCCGTGCTTCATGTCGGTATAGAAGCTGCGGTGTACCTGCGGCATGACGACAGCAATGCCGTAGGCAGCCGCATAACGTTCGATCGATGTGCGGCGCAGCCAAATCGAATCATCGTCGCTAAGACCGTGCAAGAGGTACAAGGTTGGATGCTTGTCGCCGAAAGCACGGCCCTCCATTCCGATCTGCGCGCGAGTGGCCTGCGGCAGAATGACCGTCATTGTCGTACTGAGGCCGAGCACTTCCGAGAAGAAGTGGCATTGCATAAGCGCCATACGATTATTCTCCTTCCATTCCATTGTGATACTATTATACCGTTCATTAGCGTGATCATAAAGATGACCGATGGGAGGCTTAGCATGGAACGTTGCATGACTGCAAGCTGGGATGACCGGTTCTGGCAGCTTGCGGAGCCGATCTATGATCGCGCCTTCCCGCGCGAAGGCAGAAAGTCGTACTCGATCATTCGCGGCATGCTGGAAAGAGGCATCGGCCAGCTTCACCTCGGCATGGAGGACGGTCAAGCACAGGCGATGGCATTGACAGGCCGCGCTAAGCGCTGCAACGCGATCTTAATCGACTATTTGGCCGTTCGCGTGGGGCTTCAAGGGCGCGGCATCGGACAAACCTTCTTCAGGGCCGTTCGACAGTGGGCTGAGCAGGACGAGAAGACGAACGGCATCATCATCGAAGTCGAATCGGAGCCGACGCCCGAGAATGCCGCACGCATTCGGTTCTGGCAGTCCTGCGGGTTTCGCCTGACGGAATATGTCCATCGCTACCGCTGGGTGCCCGAGCCATACCAAGCGATGGTCCTTCCCTTCCGTAACGAGCATGCTTTGCCGACGGATGGGGAAGAACTGTTCCGCTCCATCAATGCCTTCCACGCGCAAGCCTATCGGTCTAGCTAGGCTCGCGCTGCCGCGATCAGGCGGAAAATATGCTCCGTCTTCGCCTCGATCCAGGCTTCCGCGTTCATGATCGCTTCCTCGAGCGCGCAAGGACCGGGCGCAAGCGAGAATGCCGCGGTTAGACCCATCCGGCGAGCGAGGTCAGGCGCAGGGTCCATGCTCCCGCATAACGCGATGACCGGAACATGGACATGGCCTGCTGCTTCGCACACGGCGCTTACGACCTTTCCCGATTCCGTCTGCGAGTCGAGCCTGCCTTCGCCCGTAACAACCCAATCCGCGCCGGCCAGCCGCTCATGGAAACGCTGGGCTTCCATGACTAGCTGGGCGCCCGAGCGCATCTTCGCGCCGAAGCAGGCCAGCAAGGCCGCGCCTGCCCCGCCAGCCGCACCGCTGCCAGGCACGGAAGCTGCCTCGACTCCGGTCCAAGCCTGCAGCTTCGCGGCGAATTGCCGCAACGCATCATCCAGCTCCTGTACCATGGCAGCATCCGCACCTTTCTGCGGCCCGAAGACGCTGGATGCGCCTTCCGGGCCCAAGAGCGGGTTCCGAACGTCGCTCGCGATCACGAAGCGACTCTCCTTGACCCGCGCATCCCAACCCGTATCATCGATCGCGGCAAGCTCCAATAATTGAGCACCGCCTGGCGCAAGCTCCTTGCCGGAGTCATCCAGGAGGCGTAAGCCAAGCGCCTGCAGCATACCCGCGCCGCCGTCGTTGGTGGCGCTCCCTCCTAAGCCGACGATGAACGACCGATAGCCGCTGGCAAGGGCATGACGCAGCAGCAGGCCTGTACCATAGGTCGATGCGCGGCGCGGATTGCGTTCATGCCGTTCGAGCCTCGTCAGACCGGATGCTTCGGCAAGCTCGACGACGACCGTCGCGTCGTCGCCCAGCACGCCATAGCGGCCCGTAATCGGCCGCCCTAGCGGGTCTGTCGTCGGAGCCTCGACGATTCGGCCCCCGGTCGCATAGACAAGGTTGTCCATCGTGCCCTCTCCGCCGTCCGCCATCGGCAGTTTCACGATCTCTGCATCGGGCACGGCGCTGCGTATGCCGGCCTCCATCGCTTGACAGAGAGCAGTTGCGTTCGCCGAGCCCTTGAATGAATCCGGTGCCAGTACGATCTTCATGAAGGCATCGCGCCCCTGTGCGCAGCGATGATGCGGTCGGTCAGATCATTCCAAGCATCGTCGACCCCGCAGCGATCCGGCCGCGATTCGAACCATGCGACCGTGCGCTTAATGCCTTCCGCGAACGGCACCTCGGCCTTGAAATCCGGCACCAACGCTTTAATCTTCGCATTGTCGAATACGCCGCTGACCGCCTTATCGCCCAGCAGGTTGCCCACGTCATCCGGATTGAAGGCGCAGATGAATTCGGAGGCGATGTGGACAAGCTTAGGCTCGACGCCGGCCGCCCGACCGATCGCAAGATAGATCTGATCCCATGTCAGCACTTCATCGGACGTAATATGGTACGCTTCTCCGATCGCCTCCGGTCGTCCTAACAGCCCGACGAGTCCTTGAGCGAAGTCCGTATTATGCGTCATCGTCCAGATCGACTGTCCGTCGCCATGCACGATGATCGGCTTCCCTCTACGAATCCGATCGACCAGCGACCACGGCTTCTGCCAGCTGTTCTGCGATGCGGGGATCATCGTGTCGCCGTACGTGAAGGAAGGACGCACGATCGTCACCGGGAAGCCGCTCTTCGCATGCTCGTCAAGCAGCAGCTCCTCGCAGGCGATCTTGTCCCGCGAATACTGCCAGTATCGATTCTCAAGCGGCGTCGATTCCGTGATGATGTAGCGCTGCGGCGGCTTCTGATACGCGGAAGCCGAGCTGATGAACACATACTGCTTCGCGATCCCCCGGAAAAGATTGATGTCCGTCCGTACATGCTCCGGCGTGAATGCGATCCAATCGACGACGGCGTCGAACGCATGGCCGCGGAACGCTTCCGCGGCACCGGCTGCATCCCGAATGTCGCCTTCGATAATATGGGCCCCTTCGGGAACCATTTCTCGCCGCTGGCCGCGGTTGAACAAGTACAGCTCATGCCCTCTCGCTACGGCCAGCTTCGACACGGCTTCGCTGATCAGGCCTGTCCCCCCGATGAATAACAGCTTCATCCTACTCCCACCTCCATATTACTTGTAGAAATTGCGGATCCAGCGATGCTGCTTAACCTTGGCAACCTGATCCTTCGGCAAGCCTTGGCCGTCGCCGACTGCCATATTGCTCTCGACGTTCCGTACGGAGCGCATGCCCGGAATGACCGTGGACACAGCAGGGTGGCTGAGCACGTAGCGAAGCGCCGCTTCCGGCATTCCTTCCGCCGCTATGCCGAGATCGGAAGCGATCCGCCCGACGCGTTCATGCACTTCGCGCTTGCGGTCGCCTTGGAAATAGCCGTTGCGAAAATCGCCTTCGGCGAAGGTCGTATCCGGCGTAATCCGCCCGGTCAAGCCGCCTTCGTCGAGCGCGACGCGCACGATGACGCCCACGTTGTGCTTCTCGCATGCAGGCAGCAGCTGATCTTCCGGGCTCTGGTCGAACATGTTGTAAATAACTTGAACCGAGTCGACGAGGCCGGTCTCGATCAGCTTCAGCGCGTTATTCGGCTGATGGTCGTTAATCGAGATGCCGAAATGGCGAATCTTGCCTTGCTCCTTCAGCTTGCGAACCGCTTCGAGCCAGTCTCCTTCGCCTACCCATTCATCGGACCAGACATGGAACTGCTGGACATCGATCGTATCGAGCCCAAGATTGCTCAGACTGCGCTCCGTGCACGCGATGACATGGTCCGCCGGGAACGCATCATGCGCAGGGATGCCTGCAGGCGCCGGCCACTGCAAGTTTTTCGGCGGGATTTTCGTGGCCACGTAGATCGTCTCCCGATGCTCGCGCACCACCTGGCCCACCAGCTTCTCGCTGTGACCGTCGCCATAACCGAGTGCCGTATCGATGAAATTGAGACCGAGCTCAATCGAACGATTAAGCGCGCGCAGCGACTCGTCATCGGAAGCGCCGATCCATGCCGATTTGCCGATCCCCCAAGCGCCGTATCCAATCTCCGATACCTTAAGGCCTGTCTTGCCGAGTGTCCGATAATGCATCGTACAGATGACCTCCTACCTATGATTTGGGGCTTTCCTTGCGGCATTGCTTATCGAACGTAAGTCGTCTTAGGTCCTTGCCCGACAGCGTCGAGACGCCGCTTCGCTTCTTCATAGACGTCTGCCGGCAGCGCTCCGCGCTCCGCGATTCTGACATTCTCCGCCAGATGCTCCGGTTTCAGCGTGCCCACAATCGCGGTCGCCATATTCGGATTCGTCATGGTGAAGCGCAGCATGAAGCCTGTGCGGGTCTCTCCTTCCGACAGCAGATCATCGAGCTTCGCCTGTTCATAGAACGCCCAGCGGCTAACTGCGCCGCGTCCCGCTCCCGGCTCGCCTTGGCCGACGCCGCCGCGAACGATAATGCCCGAGCCCTTCCCTGCCGCCTCAGCCATGATATCCTCATGTTCGCGCTCGATCGCCGAATACGGGATCTGAAACGTATCGTATTCGCCCGATGCGACGAACGGCTGGATATTGGGCATATAGGAGGAAATGCCGATCCATCTGGCCTTGCCGGATTGCTTGATTTCCTTCAGCGTCTCGAGCAGCTCGCCTTCTTCCGCTTGTGCGGGCGTAGGGCCGTGCAGCTGCAGGAGATCGACGTAATCCGTCTGCAAGCGCTGCAGGCTCACGTCGATATTGCGCAGCAAGTTATCGCGTGTCCATACATGCGGGGTCTCGTCATGGTCGCCGCAATCTACGAGCGTGCAGCCGCATTTGGTTGCCAGGTAATATTCGCTGCGGCGCTTGCTGAGGAAGCGGCCGATATACGTCTCGCTCATCCCGTAATCATAAGAGGTATCGATGAAGTTAATGCCGGCATCCAATACCGCATTCAGGATCCGGTCAGCATCGGAATCGGTTACCGGCCGTCCGCTCCATACGCGGCTGCCTCTGATCTCCATCGCGCCGTAGCCCAGCTTGGTAACTTCAAGTCCAGTCCTGCCTAGAATTGCCTTTTCCATTCTATCAATCTCCCTTCCTGCTAATGAAACCGTATTCTTCCAACATCATTATACGCGATAACACGCGTTCATAGTAGACCCTGAATCACAGGCTAGTTAGTTACCTTCAGGGAAGCGGTCTCGAGAAACCCGCTCGGAACCGGTTCAATTTTCACCATTCGTCGACGGATAAGGATGAAAATATTTAAAAATCTCACAACTTTTTAATAGTTTCTTTACAAAAACTAGGTATAATGAAGGTAATTCATGCGAAGGGGGCAGGAACATGAATCGAACCATTCAGGACGAGATCGTATTGGTTAGGGAAGAACTGATGAATACCGCCGAACGTTATCGTATGAACCTGTTGCACCCCGAGGTCATCCAAGTCAGTCAGAAGCTTGACCTTCTAATCGTGCAATCGATGCGTTCGTCTTGCAGAATCGCCTAATCCACTATAGATCGTTTGATCGGTGCCCTGCTGCCTGCAGGGCTTTTTTCTTGTTCAGGCCGGTTCGATGACGGCTCTCCATATGCCGCCGGTCCATTCGACACGGTCGCCGACCCGCAGCCCGGAATCCGCTTTATGCGCTGCGATCGGAACGACAAGCTCGCCTACCTGAATCCATAGCCCCTCTTGATCCAACCGAACGACTTCGCCGATCCGTCTCACCTGGCATGAACTGCCGTTCCCGTTCTCCATCGTGACCCTCCTCTGCTCGCAATCGAATAGCGAGAGCCGGCCCTTCGGCAGGACCGGCTCTCGTGTACTTCGACGCAATGATCAATCGTCAACCGGGGAACACCGGAATAGAGCGCTCGCCTGACAGTGTCATGTCCCATTCCTCGATACAAGCCGCAGGAAACCGGCTTTCCCAATACGTCTTATCCTTAATTGACGGGTCCAGCCATTCGTCCCATTGTTCCTCGCCAAGCACCAGCGGCATGCCGCCCCAATCCGAACCCTGGTTGCGGTTCTGAGGCGCCGTCACGACCGTGAACGTGCGATACGCATGACCGTTCGAATCGACCCGTTCTTCATAGAGGCCCGCCATGCCGAACAACGACTGATTCCTGATCGTGGCGCGCTTCGTATGCGTCGCCTTGCCTTCTTCCCAGACGCTTCCGACTGCATTGCCTGGAATGATGCATCGCTGCTTCTTCACGATACGATCAAATATCTGCTTCGTCAAGACACCTTGCAAGTCCGCGTGAATCGCGTCCTTCGCCCAGAAAGGGAATAACCCCCACCGCGATTCGACGAGCTTGCGCTCTTGTCGTCTTCCGACGACGATCGGCATGTCTTCAGTCGGCGCGATCGCTTCTCGCGGCTCATACACGGACATGACTTTGTTCACTTCGAAGCGCTCCCTGATCTCCTCCAACTTTGCCGTAAGCGCGATTCGCTCTCGCATCGCCGCTTACGCTTCCGGTTCCGCGACTTCGTCCAGCCCTGTCTCGCTGCGGCGATGTGCCGCCCTCTCCACGCTTTGGTCCGTTTCGTTCACGCCTTGCATCATGGCTGCAGCGTCCGCTTGCTGCTGCAGCTGCTCCTCCGTCTGACCAATCCCATGTGCGCCTTGATGGTTTCTGCTGGATGCCATCGAATCTCGCTCCCTTTCGGCTGAATGCTCGTTACGGCATTAGCGTATCCCGAAAGACGGCGAATTATGGGTTCAACGCCTATTATCGTTAAGCGGTTGTGCGGTCAGCACGCGTTCAAGGGCTTCCAGCGGCAGCTGAAGCTCCTGCTGGCCGAACGTGCGCAGGTAAGCAAGCATGCCTCTAACGACAACCATGTTCCTGTCCTGCTTCAGTTGCTCCGATTCGAGCGCGTTCAAGGAGGCCAATGCCTCTTCTCGCTTCTCCTCGGCGAGGTCTGCCTGTTCAATTGCACGACGGACTTGGACAATCGACCGCTTCCAATCCGCCGTGATACCCCCGACCCGTTCCTGAAAATACGCCAGCGAGTCGTTGAACATATTCGCGTCGAGCAGCGGCGGCCGGCCTTTGCGAAGCATCCCATCGACCATCTCGTCGAGCCGCTCCATGATGAAGGAGGCGAGAACGTCTCCGGACATGGGCTGCGGGGTGAAGGCGAAGAAGAAAACAAAATCATTCAGAATGGCATGAATGATGCTTGCCGCGTCGAGCGCATACGGCTCCATGGCTTCGCCGTAAATATCCATTACGCAGGACGTCATCCGATCCAGACTGCTGACCCGCACCTCCACCAACAATGCGGACAGTTGTTCATTCACCTGTCCGGTCTGTTCAGCGAGCATCATGACAAAAAAATCGCGGCCTTCCCTGCTATGCTCGAGCAGATAACGCACGATGACGTGCAGCCGCTCATGCGGCGACAAGCGGTGATCCGATTGGAGAAGCTGCAGCTTCTCTTCGAACTGCGCGTAATAGTGGCGCAGTCCGGACAAGAGCAAGTCCTCCTTGGATTTGAAGTAGAAATATACCAATCCCTTGGCGATACCCGCTTCTTCGGCGATTTCCTGAATCGATGAAGCGTGGTAGCCCTTCGCCGCGAAGCACCGAAGCGCGCACTCCAAGATGTGCTCGCGCTTCGGATTCATCGCTTGCTCGCCGATATCACGCATGCTCGGCTCCCGGACGCTTGCGGCGCAGCTTCATCAGCGCCTCGTATACGATCGGCACGATCAACAGCGTCAGCAGCGTCGAGCTCGTCAATCCGCCGATTACGGTTACGCCGAGTCCGCGCGATATGATGCCGGCGCTCTCGAACCCGAATGCCAGCGGCAGCAGCGCACCGATGGTCGCCAGCGCCGTCATGAGAATCGGACGAAGCCGCGTTCCTGCAGCCTCCAGCAGCGCCTCGCGGGTCGACAGGCCAGCCTGCTCCTTCTTGATGACGCGGTCGATCAGTACGATGGCATTCGTCACGACGATGCCGATGAGCATCAGCGCGCCCATCATGGCCGACACGCTGATCGTCTCATCCGCGATCCACAATCCCAGCATCGCGCCGATGACCGTGAACGGCAGGGAGAACAGGATCGCGAACGGCGCGAGACCGCCGCCGAACGTAATGACCAGCACGAGATACACGATCGCGATCGCTGCCAGCATGGCGAGGCCGAGCTGCGTGAACGTCTCGTTGATCTGCTCCGTTACGCCTCCGAATTCGACATCGATCTCGGAAGGCAAGCCGAGCGCTTCAATGGCGTCTTGCGCATCAGCCGAGGCTTTGCCGACGTCGGCCGTCGCGACCTTCGCGGAGACGGAGGCGTACATCCGCCCGTCTTGGCGCGTGATCGTATTCGGCGACTCCCCTTCCTCGACAGTCGCGATTTCGCTGATCGGCACTTGGATGCCGAGCGGCGATGCGATCGTCTCTGCTTGGATCTCGCTAATCGACCCGTATTGCTTCTTGTCGACTTCAACGTACACCGAATAATTTTTGCCATCCACTTGCACTTGCGTCAACACTGGCCGTTCGCGCACCGGGCTCAGCTTCATCGCGATCTGACCGGCAGTCAGTCCAAGACTGCTGAGCTTCGCTTGATCCGCCACGATCGTATACTGGCCGTAAGATTCCGCAATGCTCGTCTCGATATCCTCGAATCGCTCGTCGAGAGCCAATTCCGCTTCGATCTGCTGTACGGCCGGCTTAATCGCATCGTAGCTCGGACCATAGACATTCAAGCTGAGATTGCCCCCGCCGATCCCGCCTGTCATATCGAGCTGTCCCCATTCGCCTTGTCCGCCTGCCTTCTCTTGCAGTTGAACGATGAGCGCTTCCTTCTTCTCCTCGAATCGTTCGATCTCGTTGTCGAAGAGAATATAGAACAGACCGGACTTGGTGCTGCCTGGGCTGAACGGATTGCCGCTGCCGCCGACCGAGAACTGCAGGCTGTCAACATCCGGGTAATCAAGCACCAGCTTCTCTGCTTCCATCGCCGCGGACCGAACAGCTTCGATCGTCTCTCCCGGCGCCGGAGAATACGTAACGATCGCATACTTCTGCTCCTCCTCCGGCAGGAAGCTGACGCCGACCAGCGGGTACAGGAACAGGCTTCCGAATAGAACCAATACGGCCAAGCCGAATGTAATCCACTTATGGTTGAGCGACCAGCGCAGCGTCTTCTTATAGACGGCGGCCAGACGGCCCTGATGGTCTTCATCATGCTGCTTGCCCTTCAAGCCGTTCTTGAACATCAGATGACCGAGCATCGGCACGATCGTAACGGCGACCAGAAGCGATGCCAGCAGCGCGTATACCATCGTCAGCGCGAACGGCATGAACAATTCGCCGACCATGCCGCTTACGGCAGCGAGCGGAACGAACACGGCAATCGTCACGATCGTCGAGGACGCGATCGGCACGAACATTTCGCGGGTTGCTTCGAGGATGAGTTCCCTTCCTGTCAGCTTCTCGTTCGAGAGGGTGATGCGACGGTATATATTCTCGATGACGACGATCGAATCGTCGACTACGCGGCCGATTGCCACGGTCATTGCGCCAAGCGTCATCATGTTAAGCGTAATGTCGTTCTGCTTCAACAGCAGAATCGCGATGAGAAGCGACAGCGGGATCGAGACGATCGAGATCAATGTCGTACGGATGTTGCGCAGGAACAGGAGAATGACGACGATCGCGAACAGCGCGCCGAACAGTGCCTTGCTCAGCATCGTCTCGACCGACTTCTCGATCGGTTCGCCTTGGTCGAGCATCGTGTCCAGATTCAAGCCCTCGATGTCCGCGGCGTACTCAGCCGCCTTCTCCTTAACGAGATTCGCGACATCGACCGTATTGGCATCCGGCGCCTTCACGATCTGCAGGCTGATCGATTCTTGTCCATTGGTACGAGACAGCGATTCAGCTTGTCCGACCAGCTCGATGTCAGCGATTTCCTGCAGCTCGACCGTCGGAATTCCGGCAGCCGGTGCAGCCGGCTGCACGGCTTCGACGGGTGCCGATGGCATCGCTCCGCCGCCGGCAGCTGACGGCATGACCGGGATCGCCAGCTTCTTCAACTGCTCGAGCGTCACGATATTGCCGTCGACGACGACCGTCTTCTCGGTACCGTCCATCTCGAACAGGCCGAGCGGCGCTTTAATAGAAGAACCCTGGATAATGCCTCTTACCGTCACTTCGCTCAAGCCCAGTTCGCTCATCTTGCCGTAATCGAATCGAAGCTGCGCTTCCTTGACGAATTGGCCCGCGACTTGCACGCTCGAGACGCCCTTCAATCCCTCAAAGGACGGACCGATCTCGTCTTCGACAAGCCTCGTCAGTTCTTCGAGCGGCAATGTATCGCTGGAGGCACTTATCGACAGAATAGGAAATGCATTCAAGCTGATCCGATTGAGCGACGGCGATTCAACGCCGGCCGGGAGCTTCACGCCCTGGATCGCTTCTTCGACTTCGTCCTCGGCTTCCGCCATATCCTTGCCGAATTCGAATTGCAGCATAATCAAGGCGACGTTCTCCATCGACTGCGATTGCACGATTTCGATGCCGCTCAGATTGACGATCCGCTGCTCGAGCGGCTTGGTGATGCCCTCCAATACCTCTTCAGGGGCAGCCCCTGGATAGATGGCCGTCATCTGAAGGACGGGAAGCTCCAGGTTCGGCAGCGTCTCCTGCTTCATGTTCAGGCCGGCATACAGCCCGGCGAATGTAATAATCGCCGTCATGATCCAGATTGCAAATTTGTTGTTGATCGAAAAACGAATAACGCCTTTCATGTCGACACCCTCTCATCGTTGACTTCACGTTCAAACTAACCTTCGAACCTACTGAAATAATATATAACAAATTGACTGCCATTACAAATTTTCGTTGACCGACCGTTCAACTATTATGGTTATACGCTTGGTACAAGCAACGGCCGTTACGCAAACAACCCGCATCCGGCCCTGTGGGGGCATGATGCGGGATGTTCTCGATCGCGATCGCGTATGCCGATCGCCCTTATTGCGTGCCGGTCTGCAGCGCGAGCGCCTGCTGCATGTCCGCCTGCGTCCGATACAGCTTGGCGTACAGGCCTTCCAGCTTGACGAGCTCGTCATGCGTGCCCTGCTCCGCGATCCGTCCGCCGTCGATGACGAGAATACGGTCCGACTCGCGGATCGTCGACAAGCGATGCGCGATCACGAATGCCGTACGACCTTCGAGCAGCCGATTCAGCGCCTCTTGAATATGACGCTCCGTCTCCGTATCGACGCTCGAGGTCGCCTCATCCAGAATGAGAATGCGCGGATCCGCGAGCAGCACGCGCGCGAAAGCCAGCAGCTGCCGCTGACCGACCGACAGCTTCGAGCCTCGTTCCTCGACCTGCGTGGCGTATCCGTCAGGCAGCTTGTCGACGAATCGGTCGAGCCTGACGGCTTCCGCGGCCCGGCGAAGCTGTTCGTCTGACACGTCTTCGTTGCCGTAACGCAGATTCTCCTCGATCGTGCCCGAGAAGATGAAGGAATCCTGCAACACGATTCCGATCTGGCCGCGCAGCGATGCCAGCGTCACGTCCTTCACATCGATGCCGTCTAAGCGGATACGGCCGGATGTCGCGTCATAGAAACGCATGAGCAGGTTGACGATCGTGCTCTTCCCTGCCCCGGTCGGACCGACCAGCGCGATGCGCTGCCCCGGCTCGACATGCAGATCGATGCCGTGCAGCACGTCCGGCTTATCCGGACCATAACGGAAGGATACTTGCTCGAGCTTCACTTCGCCGCGAACCGGCGGCAGCGTCTTCGCTCCGATGCGGTCCTCAACCTCCGGCTTCGTGTCCAGAACCTCGAAAATCCGTTCGGCCGAGGCCATTGCGGACAGCACTTGGCTGTACACCTTCGACAAGGCGCTGAGCGGACCCCAGAAGCGCCAGAGATAGTTAATGAACGCCATGACGAAACCCACCGTAAGCGCATCGTCGATTACTTTCATCGCGCCGAACCAGACGACGATGCAGGTGCCCAGCATGCCGATCATCTCGACAAGGGGCCATACGGTCGATTCGAAGGTGATCGCGCGCATGTAAGCCCCGTGGTTCCGCCCGTTGATCGCAGCGAATCGCGCTTCATTGTCCTTCTGGCGAGAGAAAGCCTGAATGACTCGAATCCCCTGGATCGTCTCGCTCAGATTGCCGTTAATTGCCGACATCGTGCGTCTCGACAACAGCCAGGAGCCCTCGATCTTCGGCCGAAGCTTCGCGACGATCAAATAGAGGAGCGGGAAGGTTGCGAAAGACATCAGCGCCAGCTGCCAGTCCATCCACAATAGAATCACCACGATGCCGGCCAGATGCGTCGCTTCGATGATCATCGTGATCAGTCCGCCGTTAATCAGATCGCCGATCGCGTTCGTATCGTTCGTGATCCGCGACATGATTTTGCCGGAGGGCCTGCCGTCGAAGAAGCGGAAGGACAACGACTGGAGGTGATTGAACAATTGCTGCCTCAGATCGAATAGAATCCGCTGCCCGGTGAAATTGATCCATCTCGTATGGATGTAACCGAACAGCCAGCTTAACAGGCGCATGCCGAGCAGCGTGAAGCCGATCAGATGAATGACGCCGTAATCCGACTTCATGATGCCTTCGTCGATGATGTAACCGAGCATCAACGGCTCAGCCAGGCTGATCGCCATATTCAAGAGGACGACGGCGATGATCGCGCCGAGTATGCGACGGTACGGTTTCAAGTAGGATAGCATGCGCTTCAGATAAGCGCGATTGAACGGTTTCTCTTCGGCTTCTTCTTCGGAGTCCCATTCCGATTCGATACTGCTCATTCTTCCCTGCCCCCTTGCCGCATCGCGTAAGCTTCGTCCTGCAGGCTGAACAAGCTGCGGAAGAACCCCTCTTGGCGAAAGAGTTCCTTATGCGTGCCGTTCTGCGCGATCCGACCGTCTTCCAGCACAAGCACGCGGTCGGCGCGTCGAATCGTGGACAACCGCTGCGCGATGATGAATGTCGTGCGATCCTTCATGACTTCAAGCAGCGATTCATGAATCGCGGACTCGGTAGCCGTATCGACGCTCGCCGTTGCTTCATCGAGGACGAGGATCGGCGGATCGGTTAATATCGCCCTCGCAAGCGCCACCCGTTGACGCTGTCCGCCCGAGAGTCCGATACCGCGTTCGCCTACCAACGTATCGTAGCCTCTGGGCAGCGTCTCGATGAAGTCATGGATCTGTGCCTTTCTCGCGGCTTCCTCAATCGTCTCCCGCGAGGCATCGGGGCGCCCGTATGCAATGTTGTCGCGAATCGTAGCCGAGAACAAGAACGTCTCTTGCGGCACGATACCGATTTTGCGGCGCAGGCCATCGAGGTCATAGTCCTTCACGTCAATGCCGTCCAGCAGCACCTGCCCGGCCGACGCATCGTAGAAGCGCGAGAGCAATGCGGTCAGACTGCTCTTCCCGGAGCCGGTCGCGCCCAGGATCGCGATAACCTCTCCTTGCCGTACTTGCAGGTCGATGCCGTCCAGGATCGGCGTATCCGTCTCCCGATTCTGGTCGTCGAAGTAGAATCGAACATCCCGGTATTCAACAGCGCCGGTAATGCTGTCAGCGCTCGCGCCGCCGCCGGCCGGCGATGCGATCTCAGTCGACGTATCGACGATCTCGAAGACGCGCGGCGCTGCCTTGACGGCCTGTTGATAGATGTTGATCAGCCAGCCCAGCATATTGAGCGGCCAGATGAGCCCCCAGACATACCACTGGAACGCCATGAAGGTTCCCAGCGTCATCTCGCCGCTCGCGACGAAATAGGCGCCAAGCCAGATCATGATCAAGAATGTAATGCCTCCGTAGAATCCCATCAGCGGGAAAGCTCGCGCCTCGAGCATCGCCCGCTTCATGTTCGTCTCGAAGTTCTGTTCATTGCGGGCCGCGAACTTGGACTTCTCCGTGCCTTCGCGCGCGAATGCTTTGACGACGCGAATCCCGGATATGTTCTCCTGCAGCGTCGACGTCAGCCTGCCCATCTGCTCTCTAATCTGTCCCCATGCAGGTCCGACCTTGCGATTAAACTGCCAGAGCGCCAGCAGAATGAGCGGAATCGAGATCAGGCTGATCAGCGTGAGCTTCCACTGCAGCCAGAGCATGAAGCCCAGCGTGCCGGCGAAGGTCAGCATGCCGCCGGCCATATTCAGCGCGCCGAAGCCGATAAAATTTTTAACCGCATCGATATCGCCTGTCATGCGCGACATCAATTGACCGGTCTTCGCTTTGTCGTAGTAGCCGAACGACAACCGCTGCAAGTGCGCGTACAGATCCTCGCGGAGCTTATAGACCACATTCTGGCCGACCTTCTCTTGCGAATAGCCTTGCACGAAGCTGGCGCCGCTCTTGAACAGCTGGACGATGAGCAGCCCTGCGGTGAACCATAGCGTCGCTCCCGTATCCTTGTTCGCGATGCCTACGTCGAACACTTGCTTCAATAGCCACGGCGCGATCAGATCGATCACAATGGCAATCATGAGCATCGCGACGGCCAGTACCGCCCATCGCAAGCTGGGCTTCACGTAATGAAGCAATCGAAATAACACGCTCACGCGCAACTCTCCCCGATCTAAGATGCAAGCGATTACATAGGTTGGATGAACAAAACCTTGGGCAGCTGCCCAAGGTCAAGGTCATTCAAGTTACAGATCTCTGCTGATCTCCCAATCCTTCTCGCCGATCCCCTGTTCGACTGCAAAATCGAAGTCTTCGATATCGTAGAGCTGTACAGGAGCCTCCGCATCGATTATCCGATCCTGCAATTCGAGCTGGTCGGTCAATATCGGAATCTGCAGTCTGGATGCCGTCAGGATCTGTTCGGTCTCGACCGGATCGAACGTCTCGCCGTATACGGCATTATCGAGCGCGTTCACGACGATGAACGAGACGTTCTCGTTCAGGATGAGCGGAGAGCTCTCCCGCCACGGCACCTGAAGCGCACGTTCTATCTTCTTCTTATTCAGCGGACCCTGGAAAAATTCGATCAATTCGCCGATTTTCGCCTTCACGTGACGATCGTCGTCCGGGTCGTCCATGACCGGCTCGGCCCCGTCCTTCATATCGTACAGTTCCATGATGGTCGAATAAGGGATCAAGTAATCGACCGGATGGGCGGGAACGAGAAGCTGCCCGTAGGTTGCCACCATTACGGCTTCGATGACAAAGCGCCGACGCATGGCTCATTCCTCCTTGTTCGTCTCTCTAACCGGTCAAGACTAGCTGTATTCCGGCGCATGGTGTGTGATGTCGTACCTATTATACACCATTCGATCGCTCGTACACAGGTCGAATCGTTGATCTATGCGAGATGCTGCCTCAAGAACGCGTGAACGGTTCGTTGATGTCCTGCGCCCGTATAGTGCCCGGCGAACGGATAGGCCGCGATCTGCTTTTGCGCAGACGGGATCGCATTGTAAGCGGCATAGACCGTCTCCGGCCAGCATACCGTGTCCTTCAAGCCGGCAGAGACGAGAATCGGGCACGTAATCCGCCCTGCGCAATTGACAGCGTCGTAATAGCTCAGCGTGTTCAACACGCGCTCGAGATGCTCGGGAT
>JAEZCJ010000212.1 GCA_023433615.1 Bacillota bacterium
CCGCGGCCTGCCGCCGCCGCCACCCCGCGGATCGGCCGCGCCGGGCACGCAGTCGGCGATGTCAGCCGCGGCGCCATCCTCGCGCGGACGCGGGGGGCGCTGCCCGAGATTGCGGTGCTCAGCCGGCTGATCCGGGCGCGCGACATCGAGCCGATCGTCCTGCCCGTGAATCCGCTGGACGTGCTCTCCCAGCACATCGTCGCCATGGCTGCGGACGCGGATTGGACCGTTCAGTCGCTCCATCGGCTCGTCACCCGGAGCGACAGCTTCCGCAGTTTTCCGCTGGAAGAGCTGCTAGCGGCGCTCCAGGTATTGGGCGGTTTCTACCCGTTCGCCCGACCGCTCGTGGACTATGATGCGCTCACAGGCCGGATCAGCCGAAGAGCGAACAGCGCCATGGCCGCGCTGACCGGCGCAGGCACGATCCCTTCCAGCTCCGGCTATCCGGTGCATCATGCCGAATCGCGCGTCCATCTCGGGGAACTGGACGAGGAGTTCATCGAGGAGAGCCGGGTCGGCGATGTGTTCCAGCTCGGTACGAGCTCCTGGATGATCCAGTCGATTCGCCAGGATCGCATCTACGTGACCGAGGCCGGCAACCGCTTCAGCGAGATTCCATTCTGGCGCAACGAAGCCGGCGGCCGCTCCTACGCATTAGGCGTGCAGCTCGGCCGGTTCTGGGGAGAGCTCGAACGGCGGCTCGTCGGGGGCGAGCAGCAGATTGGCATGGCAGCCATTGGAGTCGAAGGTGTCGGCAACGACGTTGCAAATGGCGCTGAGAATGATCCTGACGCTAACGCTGGCGTTGACAGCCCTAGCGGGTTCGCAGCATCTGTCGTAGCTATCCCTTCCGATCAGGAAGGTTCGCTGGGCAGCAAGCTGCCGACCGAAGCACAACCGCGGCAGCGCCGCCGCGAGCAGCGGGATACAGCGCGCCAGTCCGTAGTCAACGCGCTGACAGCCGATTGGCTGACCCGCGAATACGGACTCGACGGCACATCGGCTGAGGGGCTGATCGATTATGTCCGTTCGCAGCTGGCCGTCAGCGAGGTGCCGACCGACGGCAGGCTCGTGATCGAATACTACCGGGATGTCACCGGACGCGCGCATGTTCTGCTGCACAACCACTGGGGCAAGCGGGTCAACCGCACCTGGCTGCTTGCCATTCAAGTCCAGCTAGAACGCGCGGCATCCTACCGCGTATACGGCAATGCCAAGGATGGCGGCATCGAGCTCGTCCTCCCGGAATGGAGCCCTGCTTGGCTGCAGGCCGTATGGCAGGTTACGCCCGACAATCTCGAGGCCGTGTTGATGGAGGCCATCCCCGGCTCTCCGATGCTCGGCATCGCTTTCCGCCGCATCGCCGAGATCTCGCTCTTGCTCTCCCGCAGCTTCACGCGCACGCCGATGTGGCAGAAAAGAATCCGCAGCGAAGAGCTGCTGAAGGCTGCCCTTCCCTATGCGGAGCAATTCCCTTACCTGCGCGAAGCGATGCGGGAATGTCTGCACGATTACTTGGACATGCCGCATCTGCGCGAAGCGCTGCAAGCGATGTCGGACGGCAAGCTGGAGGTCGTCATCCGCGAGACGGAGAATCCGTCCCCGCTCGCGGCGCAGTTCGCGGCCGACTACGCGACCATGCAGATCTATGAAGGCGACGAGCTCGCCGAGAACGTCCAATTGCAGCTATTGTCGATCAGCAAGTCGCTGACCGGCGAGCTGTTCGGCGCAGACACGGTCCGCCGCGCGATCGACCCGGACGTCGTGGAGAGCGAACGCCGCCGTCTGGCTGCCTACGGCAGCGGCAGCGCATCGGAATCCATGCAGCCGCAAGGCACTGACGATCTATACGCCCTGCTGAAGCGCCGAGGCGACCAATCGACAGAGGAGCTGCTGCAGCTGGCAGGCGCCGATATCTCCGAATGGCTGGCGTACCTCGAACGGGACGGACGTATTTCCTATGTTGCATTCGGCGAGGACAATCGCTGGGTCTGCCGGGACGAGCTCGACATGTATGCGGCTTTCCCGGAGACGCCTGCCGCGATCGCCTATGTTGCCGGGCGCTTCGCGGAGCATGTGCTGTCCTTCACGGAGGACGACCTCCGTTCCCGCTACCCGGCCTTAACCGGCCTTCAGGCACGCGCCGTCGTGGACGAGCTGCTGCTGCAGGAGCGAATCGAGCATGCGCCCTTCGCGGCATCCGCGGAGGAACGCGTCTGGACGAGCCGACGCATCGCCAGCCGCATTATCCGGCTGTCCGTCCATGAAGCGCGCCGCCAGGCGGAACCGCTCGCGCCCGATCGGTGGCTCTATCAGACAGCCGCGATGCAGCACGCAACAGCATTCGCAAGGCTGCGCGGCAGCGAGGGCCTTCGGCATGCGATTGAGAAGCTGCAGGGTATATTCCTGCCGCTGACGCTGTGGGAATCGGTCATCCTCCCCTCGCGGCTCTTGGATTACCGCAAGGAGGACCTTGACCTCTTGTGCGCCTCCGGCGAGCTGCTGTGGATCGGCCGCAAGGAGCCCGGCGAGAAGGAGGGCAAGATCGCCTTCTTCCTCGCGGAGTCGAAGGCGCTCTATGCCCCGCTGCTCGCAGAGACCGTCGGCAGCGAAGGCGAGACAGCGCATCCGGAACTGCTGGCGCTGCTGGAGAAAAGCGGGGCTTCGTTCCTCACGAAGCTGGCGCGCGACGCCGGAGGGGCGCCTTCGGAGCTGCTGGCTGCCCTGCTCGAGCTCGTCTGGGAAGGCCGCGCGGCGAACGACCAGTTCGCGCCGCTCCGCATCCAGGCCGACACGAAGGGCAAGCAGCTTGCGAAGACCGGCTCCGGCCAAGGGCGGTGGTACGCGCTTAGCAGCCTGGCCGCGGACATGGATCTTAGCGGTGCTCCGCAACCGACGACAGACGGCAGCGAAGTCCCGCCTGCCATGGCTTGGACGAAGCATCTGCTGGACACTTGCGGCATTCTGACGAAGGACCTGGCCGATGCGATTTCTCCTTACGCGTGGGATGCCCTGCTGCCGATGCTGAAGCAGCTCGAGCAATGGGGCGTCGTGACGCGCGGCCTGTTCGTGCAGGATGTGCAGACGATGCAATTCGTGAAGCGCGAGCTTGTGCCGCAGCTTCGCCAGCAGCAGCAGCCGCAGGAGGCCGGCGCCGCGAACACGCCGACGATTCTCTGCGCGGCGGATCCCGCGAATCCGTTCGGCCTGACCCTTCCGTGGCCCAAGCATGCCGGAGCCAACTATGCGCGCAAGGCCGGCAACTACCTCGTCCTGCATGGCGGCGAGTGGGCGTTATGGGTCGAAGGTGCCGGAAAAAAGGTATTCGTCTGCGGGGCAGCCGCGGCAGAGGCACAGGGATTGGATACGCTGAAGCCGGTCATCCGGCTGGCATTCCAGACGATCCTGAGGCAATGCCGCATCAGCAAGATCAAGGTCGAGCAATGGAACGGCAACCCCGCTGCCGAAGACGCCGAAGGCAGCGCGCTGCTGCAAGACTTCGGCGCCGAACGCGATCGCAGCGCACTCGTGCTCTGGCCGAGCATGCTAGGGTGACGTCCCGCCTTATGCAGCAAGCCCCCGAACAAGGACTCGTCCATGTTCGGGGGCTTGCTGTGTTTCGTAAATCAAGCAGATTTATTGAAGTCGATTAAATCCGAGATCGCCGAGAGGTTGCCTTCTGCATCTACGGCATAGGCACGGAAGTAACGTTTGTTACCCTCATCAGTCAACAGGTGGAAGTCTGAAAAAACGGCACTACCGTTCGAAACCGATACGCTGCGAAGCGCTGCAGTCAATTGGCTTACATCCGTAATGACTGTGCCATCCTCTACGATATACACCGTGGCCGTCCCATCCTCCACGTACACCATCACCGTATTGGTCGTCGTATTGACGTGAGCGCCCGTGATGACCGGAGCGGTGTTATCTGTCACCTGATGCTCGCCGCCCAGCGTAATTGTCTCGCTCCATATCAAAGTACTATAGAACGCGATTGTACCTGCGGCAATCGTATGATTCTCCATTGACTTCAGATGCGTTATTCTGGATGGAATGCTCAGCGTCTCGCCTATCGGCCAGTTGATATCATCCGCAATGTAGATTCTGGTTACGCTGCTATCCTCGATGGCATCCTCCAGCGATGCCGCATTATACACGATAGCTGCGCCATTAGCGTTGACATAATAATATTTTTCGGCCTTCGTATTCCGGACATAAATCCCTTCGTAACCGGTAATTGTCGAACTAAGATGCGAGATATTATCCAGATTCGCCAGATAAATAATCTCCTCATCCCCATTGACGCTCACGATGAGCGTTACCTCTTCGTAAGTGCCGAAATCGTAGGATTCTATCCCTTCCATGTACAAAATCTCAAGTTCCACAGTGATCGGCTCTGCGGAACGCAGCCAAATCGGCCTATTTACGTACAGCTCATTGAACTCGCCATACGAGAAATCTGCCGCCAGCGTAACCACGTCGACCTCCGTCCTCGTGATCCAATACATGACGCCATCCAATGATGAAGCCGTGCCATGAACCAATAGCCGGTACGTCGGCGACTCTCCGTCATTTTTATCAAGAACGACGACCATAGCACTCGTGACAGCTGCTTCTTCTTCGGCAATCGCCTCCTCATAGCGTATCTCATGATTCGGATACTCGCTATTCAGATAGTCTGCCAATTCCCCAACTGTCATCCCGTACGGGACATACACCTCACTGTACTTCGAAGATACCTCGACTTCTCCCATGTCGGGTTCGACCGCTTCCCCCACGATCACAGGATTATTGTATAAGTAGCCGCCGGACTGCCCGGTCACCGAATCCTCTACGAAAGCGACCGCGATGCCGTCCGGATCGGGGAACTCCCCTCCAGAATAAAAGTGGATATACAAGATGGAACTGTCATTATCGTCGAAAGTGGCGTCAATGCTTGTATTCCCCGGCTCCCAAGATACCGGTCCTCCCATTCCGTAAACTTTGACACTCTCAAGCAGCGCCGATGCCTCCAAGCCGGCCGTCGCTTCCGAGACTGGCTCGCTGAACTGAACGGTTATGTTGATGTAACCGTCTCCGTCGTTGAAACTCGTGATTTCACCAATCAAGTAATTGGCGTACTCATTCATATAAGAGACGATGTCATTGTAAAGCCTGCCGCCATTCATACTCACGATTGCATCGGCATTAAGCATGGCCTCGATCTCGTAGTATTCGTCGCTGTACCCTTCCGCAAGGGTTATGAGTAGCGCATTGCCCCCGACCCATGCCATACTCGCGGCTTCAAGCTGCTCCCAACCCGATACGGGACGCATCAACTCTATGCCAACAAGCGCGGCAGACGGATCGAGTGCCAGCGTTCCGCTGGACAGCGGCTCGTTGAACATGATCTCGAACGACACTAGCTGTCCGTCCTCGGCCACGATGTTCCTAATATCCGAGAATATCGGGTCAGCGCCATATTTAACCGTGTTCATCCAGGTGTATGGATCGGAAACCCCTTTAACCGTATGGTCCACAAAGTTTACCGTTATCGAGAGTCCTTCCCACGGTATTCCCTGAAGCGCGATTTCCATGGTCTGCGGAGCCGCGTCGTCCCACTCGATCGCGATCTCGCTATCTTGGGGCGTTATGACCTGGAGTGCAGTACCGTCATCTCCGATTCGGAGGAACGACACGCTCTCGATAAGCTCATCCGCCGTTTTCCCCAATGTTACTGCTGCCAGGGACTGGGTGAAGTGCACCTTGAACCCGTATAAATTGTCTTCAACGACATTGAAGTCGCCCAGATATGCTCCGAACCCCGGCTGTTCAGTACTCGCGACCAATTTCACATTCTCATAACTACCATTCAACTCGTTCGTGGCGTTAGCCTTCAATACGCGCGGCGTCGACGCGATCAGCGAGACGCTCCGTTCCGGGAACGTCAGCGGAACGTTCGCCGCCACCGTAACATCAGCCACCAAATAGATTGCCCCGATCTCCTCTGCAGCCAGCGCAGCGACGAGATGGTGCTCATTGCCGACATATGCCGTGCTGCCCATTGCGAAGTAGAAACCGCCAGGCGAGCCCCATTTTGCGACCATCGTGCCGACATCTTTAAGAATAATCTCATTGAAGAACGGTTTCCCCGTCAACATTAGCAATTCCGCATCGTTATCCGCATAGCCAACGAGTGTAATGTAACCGCTGCGAGTATTCATGCCGGCGATATCCCCGACTTCCAATCGGACATACGTGCTTGCCCTTAGATCCTTGCCCGTTAGCGAGAAGCTTTCCTGGCGGGCGACGATATTGTTCGCGATCTGGATAGCCCCTACTTCGGCATTGCCGGCGGCTGCCGCAAGCTCGGTTGCGTTCGCAACCGTCACTTGAGGCTTAATCGCGTACGGCTTACTGCCCGCCGCATCGATCCGGACTACCATGCCGCTCTTAAGCGTCACCGATCCGGTAACATCCGCCGCATCCGTGGCGCTGGAGGCTTTGATCCCATACGGGAATCCTGCGCTTACTTCTTCGAGCAATTGAGCCGCAGTCATGCCATACGGCACATAGAGACTATCGGGCACGTTCGCGTCCCAGCTCGACTCAATCGACACATCCGCATTGCTACCGGATTTATATAATCCCGGATAGGTAACCAGCGAGACATTGGCAAGGCTCCCGGTCAGCGAATTCTTATAAGCATAAGCCGTCAGCTGACGTTCCGCCGAACCGACCAACTCAATGCTCCGTGCAGGGAAAGTTACTGCACTCTCTACCGTTACGTTTCCAGGGAAATAGACCTTCGTAACTGTCGAATCGGCCAATGCCCGCAGCAGGTGTTCCTTGTTCCCTACATATGCCGTCGTGCCAAGCTTGTAATATTGCCACTGGCCATCTTGATGATGAATCGACAATGTCCCGCTGAATGCTCCAATTCCATCAGCAACGATTTCATTGAATCCCATCGCGTTGACGGCAGCTAATAGGTCAGTATCGTTAGCCGCATATGCGACAAAATAGACATTGCCTTCCCACGCCATCCAGGTAGAAATCTTCTTCTTGATCGTTACTCGGACAGGGTGATCCGCGCGAAATACCATACCCTCTTGAATGGCTAGCTCCTGCTCTGGCGCGCTTATATCATTGGAGATGAATATAGCACGCAAACTCGAATCGCCTGCTGCCGACGCAAGCTCGGCATACGTCGATACTGCACGCTGCGGCCTAATTTCGTAAGCTTTGCTGCCGGCAAGATTAACGCGCACTACCATGTTCTTGGTCAAGACCGTACTGCCCGATACTTCGGGCGCATCCGCAGCGCTCGAAGCCCGGATCGTATATCCGTACTGCGATTCGACCGCTGCCGCCAACTGTGCTGCTGTCATGTTATGCGGCACATAGATCCGATTGAGCTCAGTCCCGCCGATCTTCTGGATCTGCAATAGGGCGGTCGTACCGATCGCTGCCAACTCTTGATCCGTAGGAGCGACAATTGTCACCAAATAGCGATAATAGGCTTTGTTCAAGTTCAACGTTGCCAAGCTAAGCTCGTACAACTTCACATCCGGCTTCTCGTAGGCCGCCTTCGCTGCGATCAATCGCCCTTCCAGCTCTACCCGCTCCGGGCTGGTCGTACCCGTATGGGATATAGCATCGACTGCCAATGCGATCAGCCCGCTCATATACGGTCTGTACGTAACCTCCGCGTCGAGCATCGACATCAGGAAACGTACGTCTTCGCTGCCGATTCCGTCACCGGCCGCGACATTCCCGATTTCCGGCAGCCGCAGGTACTTCAACACATGGCTGACGTCCGGATTGTATGTCTTGGCATTCATGGCTTCCAAGATGCCGACAACACCCGCCAGCGTCTGTAATTTATAACCTGCAACGGCAGCGTTCGGCACGCCTGCCTCAGATTGCACGAAGCCGGAAGCTAGCGCAATCGTCACCGACATGACCTCATTCAGAGGCTTATCCAGCGTAATTCGTACCCGATTATTCTCCGGTATCGCCTGCGCAACCAGTACGCCCGGAGCGCCGCTTAGCGATATTTTCGATGTATCCAACGATCCCTCTTGCAGGTACCGATCGAACTGCAAGGTAATTTCAGGACCGCTCATATTGCTAGCATTCACAAGCACCGGTGCCGAGCCTGCATCTGCTGCATGAGCGGCCGGCACGAGCGCAACTACCATCATCACTGCGGCAATTATGGATGAGATCCATTTTTTCACGTAGTCGATACCCCCAATTAATAACTCTATTAGTAAAATTGTACCACGGCAAGCAGATGTCGAATAGCTGAAAACGCTGTCGAAACCCACAATTTCTATTAATATTTATACCAAAACTTTCTTAATACCTATATACTACTATTACAAACAAGAATCTCTCGAGAAGTAGGTACAAGATGAACGCTATGCAAGGTCACTATGACATCCTCACGGTATTGCTGTCATTCCTTATCGCTGCGACCTCCTCCTATTCTGCGCTGACGCTCGTGAACCGGATCCCCTATCACGCACGTCCACATACATCCGTCTGGCTTGCCGCGGCGGCCGGCGTCATGGGAGTCGGCATATGGTCGATGCACTTCATCGGCATGCTGGCGTACAGAATCAAGCCATCCTTCCAATATGAGCCGTTGATGACGGCATTCTCCCTCTTGGCAGCGGTACTCGCCTGTTATGCAGCGTTCTACTTCACTTCCGCAGAGCGTGTCACGATGCTGCGCATCACAAGCTCCAGCTTGCTGCTTGGCGGCGGCATTACGGTCATGCACTATTCCGGCATGTTGGCGATCGAGAAGCCATGGGTGCTGAGCTATGACCTGCCTATGCTGGGATTATCCGTCCTGATCGCAGTCATTGCTTCATTCGGTGCCCTTGGCATGCTTCGGATCTTCCGTGACCTGCCGCATTTCAGTCTATGGAGGCTAGCGTGCGCGCTCGTCATGGGAATCGCGGTCTGCGGCATGCATTATACCGGGATGGCAGCCGTGAGCGTCTCGCTGGATCTCACCTATGAGATGCAGGCGCATATCGTGCATGCCGGAAGCACCAGCGATTACTTGCTCAGCGCCGTCGTGATCGGTGCCATGATGATCATGGGCGTCTCTTGGGTGGCACTCGTCTTCGACAAAAGGGTGCTGCAGCGCATCGCCTTCCACGATTCGCTTACCGGACTGCCGAATCGCCAGCGGTTCATGCACGACTTCGACAAGACCTTCGCAACCTTCACGGAGGGCTTCATTCTGTTCATCGACTTCGACCGATTCAAGACGATCAACGATTCGCTGGGCCATGACGCAGGCGACCGATTCATTCGAGAGGTTGCAGGTCGGCTTACGTCAAGCATCGGGCCGAGCCAATCCATCTTCCGGTTCGGCGGCGATGAATTCGTCATCGTATCCTCCGGCAGCCGGCAGGCTGCGGAAGGGCTTGCCGACCAATTGCTGCAGGCTGTCAGGGAACCCTTCCATCTCGAGGAGACGGAGTTCATGATCAGCGCAAGCATCGGCATCTCGCTCGCGCCGCAGCACGGCAACGACCGTACGGCCCTTTTCCGCGCAGCGGAGATGGCCATGTATTCGGCCAAGGATGCCGGCAAGGGCCGCTACAGCGTCTATGACGAGCAGACCAATGTCTCCACGCAGCGCAGGCTGGAGCTAGAGAAAGGGCTGCGCAAGGCAATGCGTCTGAACGAATTCACGATTCACTATCAGCCGAAGTGGGATGCGGAAGCGAGCAGGCTGAACGGGCTGGAGGCGCTCTTGCGATGGGAGCATGGTAAGCTGGGCCCGATCTCGCCGGCCGAGTTCATCCCGATCGCCGAGGAGACCGGGATGATCGTCGGCATTACGCGATGGGTGCTAAAGGAAGTATGCGTGCAGAACCAAGCATGGCAGGCCGAAGGACTGCCGAAGGTATGCGTGTCGGTCAATATGTCGCTCCGCGTGTTCGAGAGCGGCGCGCTCGAAGAGATGGTCCGCGATGCGCTTCGGGCCTCGGATATGGACCCCGCCGACCTGGAACTCGAGATAACCGAATCTATCGCGATGCAGGATGTAGAGGGGACAATAGCCCAATTGAACGCTGTCAAGTCGTTCGGCATTCGCATCTCGATGGACGACTTCGGCACAGGCTATTCTTCGCTGGGTAATCTGGACCGCTTCCCGATCGATACGCTCAAGATCGACCAGCTCTTCATTAGGCAGAGCGGCATCCCCTCCAAGCAGGCCATTATCAGTACGATCATCGCGATGGCCGGGCATCTGAAGCTCAGCGTCGTAGCCGAGGGCGTGGAGACGGCCGAGCAGATCGACTTCCTGAAGTCGCGGGGCTGCAACATTATGCAAGGCTACTTCTACGGCAAGCCGATGCACCCGCTCGCGCTGCGCGAGTGGATGCTGGCGAGTTGAGTTACCCATAACGGCAATCAATAGGGGCAGGTCCGGAAGTAGCTCAACTACTTCGGACCTGCCCCTATTGCCTGAATGAATGTTGCGATGGATAGGAACCGTTCGAACGCTACTGTCCTGTCCCACGGTTACCCTCGCCGCTAAATTATAGAGTTGTAACCTTGTTGCCTGTATAAGGCTATCCTCGCCTGTCAAATAGCGAATTCGGCCTGGAATATCACAAAACCGCCAAGGGTTCAACCCTGGCGGTTCGCTTCCATTGCATGAGCTTACTCCCCGCCCAGCAACGCACCGGCCTTCTCGCGCCAAGCTTCCACATAGCTGCCCGTCGCCCATTGCACCATGACGACGCGCTCGCCTGACTGCAGCGGCTCCTCCAGCGTGAGCGCATCCATCTCTTGATCCCGCACGCCGTAGAAGGCGAGACTTCGGTCCGTCACCACAACCGCGCTGTTCCGTACCGGTGAAGAGAAAACATCGGTTGCTGCCGGCTCGACGCTGCGAATCTCATTCCACGCTACGATCGGTTCAACGTCATTGGAGATCGAGTCGTGCAGCGGATTCGGCAGTTCGCTGTAGGATTGCCCTCCCAAGGCAGCATCGCCTGCAGCCGGCACAGGACCCGCCACCCGCGCGACCCATTCGCCAGGCTTCCGCGCGATCGTCCAGTTGGCAGCCAATCCCTCTTCCGCGGCCGGCTCATCCGAACGGACTGCCTCGACCAGCCCGGTCTCGCCGATGACGGCAAGCGCATGCGGCTCGGCGTTCTCCGCGACAAGCGATCCGTAGCGCGGCTGGCCCAGCTGCAGAATATCCATTACCCACAAGGAGTCAGCACCGCCTGCACGCCGGGAGATCGCTAAGTATCGGTTGCCCGCGAACAAGATTTTCTCCCGCACCTGTCCTTCCTCATTGCTGCGAACAATAGGCACCGGCGCCTCGTCATCGAACGACGTGTTATACGCTTGAATCGTGCTGAACCGGCTGCCTGCCGCAGCCTTGCTCGCATCCACCCGCCAGAAGTCGATCCGGTACGGCATTAAGATGCCGCTGCCCTCGGCTACTCTCTCAGTGGTCCTGCCATCTGTCGTGAACAGCAAGGTGCGATACGAACTGTCATACGGGTCAGCCGCAGCCGAATGATCCCGCCGAAGCCCGACCAGAACAGCAGAAGCGCCTGTCGGCTCCTCGGCATCTGCCGCGATCCTCGCGCCCGATGACTCGATCGCTGCCGTATCGGACGCAATCTGCTTCGACTCTTCGAGAGACGTCCCTTGCAGGCGAAGTACCAGGACGATGACGGCCAGCATGGCCAGCGCGCTGACACCGATGCTCCCGATCCGAAGCGAGAACCGCCTTCGAATGGCGGGCTTCTCGTCCAGCCGTTCCTCGATCCGCCGCTTCAGCCGCTCATTGAAGCCGCCCCGAGCAAGCGGATCTCCTGCCAGCTGCTCCTTCAGCCTCTTATCCATCGCGTCCATCTGTGTCCCCCCCTCTGCCTGCAGCCAGCTTCTTCCTTGCGTGGAACAGTCTCGACTTGACGGTCCCCTCGCTCACGTCGAGCAGATCGGCCATCTCTTTCATTGATAGCTGATAATGCGCGAATAGGATAATGACCTCCCGATATTTATAGGGCAATGCCAGCACCTGCTTCCACATCTCGTTAACGGCGAGCGATTCCACCACCTCATGCTCCGCTGACCGCTCGCTCGCTTGCTCCTTGAAGGCATCTACCAGCGTCACCCTGCGGAGAAAAGCGGCTTTGCGGTAGTCCAGCACCATGTTGCGCGTGATCGCCAGGAGCCAGGTCTTAACCGAAGACTCGGAACGGAACGTGTGCAGGTTCCGGAAGGCCTTAATGAACACTTCCTGCGTAATATCGTCCGCCTGATCCCATTTGCGGGTCATGCTGAACGCGAAGTTCCATACGTCCTTGCCGTAACAGGACATCAGCTCGCTAAGTGCCGCCTTCCGGCCTTCTTCCTCGCCTATATATTTTAGATACTCGAACTGCGAATCGGAGTGCAAAGCGTCACCTCTATTTCATTGGACGATCGACGTCAGGCCGCGGTTCAATCCCGGACTCGAATACATCCCTGCTAGTCAACATGGTTAAGCTCGCTGCGCATCTTCGGCGAAGCATGCTGCTATTATCTATTATCCGGGATGGGAGGCCGCATTTCCACCACCCATCAAAAATTCCCTAATATTCCCGATCGTGTCATAGGTCTATCGAACTGATCCGCCACGCATATTTCGTTGTCACCCTTAGGTCCGGCGTATTACAATGAAATTGACAATGTTTGTACGAGCACGCCAGCCGAACCTATCAAGGAGCGATTGCCGATTATGACCCGCCTACTGATCGCCGACGATTCCCCCATCATGCGGCGCAACTTGACCACGATTCTCCAGCAAGCCGGCTATACGGTCGCAGCCGAAGCCTCGAACGGTGCCGAAGCCGTGGACGCTTACCGCAAGCACCGT
This sequence comes from Bacillota bacterium, assembly GCA_023433615.1. GTDB lineage: Bacteria > Bacillota > Bacilli > Paenibacillales > Paenibacillaceae > Paenibacillus_I. Next base: position 12,896 of record JAEZCJ010000212.1, read on the forward strand.
CCCGATCTCGTCACGATGGACATCACGATGCCCGTCATGGACGGAATCGAGGCCGTGAAGCGTATCCTTGCCGAATCGCCCGATGCACGCATTATCGTCATCAGCGCATTCAACCAGCGCAGCATGCTGTTCGAAGCCATGGAGAACGGCGCCAAGCAATATTTGATCAAGCCGATAACGCCGGAGAAGCTGCTGCACGCTGTCGGTCATGCACTGCTGGAGCCTGCCGGGCACATCAGCCGGGATGCAGCGGGCCCTGCGGCGGACACGGCATCTGCCGTCATTGAGCCGTTGTTCGCGGTTGCGAACAGGGACGGGCAGTTCCACGTCTCGTTCCCGAATCCGATGCGAATCGAGATGGTTGCGGAGCTGCGCACGGCCGTGCAGGGGCTGCTGTTCGTCAAGCCGCTGGCGCTGCGCTTCCAATTCGGCGATGCGGCCGGCTGTCACCCGGAGCTGCCTGCAGCGCTTGAGGCGTTAATCGGCCTCATCCGCGGCGCCGGCGGGACCGTGACCGTCGCTGCTGCGCAGGAATCGCTGGCCGGCGAGCTGCGCCGGGCCCTCTCGGTGCCGATCGAGGCGAGTTAGCTGGGAGGCATTCTAGTGTATTCCGGTCATTCTGGCCGATATCATGCAACTGGCGCCGCACATGACCGTTCGATGTACCTCTGTGATCCTATCTGACCGCGGACGCTATTCCGTCGATTCCGGCCAATCTGAACTTCTAACGGACCTGAGAGACGCTATTGCCGGACATTCCGTTCTTTCTGAACGAAAGCCTGCGAATAGCGTCACTTATGTCCGTTAGAAACTGAAACGCCTTGATTCAGAGCCAATACCGTCTCCTGTGTCCGTTAGAGTTGGCGAGGGTCGCGAGGGTCGCGGGGGTCGCGGGGGTCGCAAGGGTCACGGAGTTGGCGGGCTCCACGAGGTTCACTGGCTCTATAGGTTTCACATGTCTCACATTCACAAGCTCCACAGGCCCCAATCGCTCCGCAGATTTGAGCGTTGCGATTCATCCGATCCATCGTCCACCGCCCACCGGATTGCATCCCATTCCTCCTTGCCGCACCGGCTGGAGGAACAGCGAAGGAGGCCGGCGTCCATGAACGCAGCCCCGCACGACCGTCAGCAGGAACAGCACCAGATTCCGAACCGTACGGCGCTTCAGAGACAAGAACGGCCGTCCAGCCCCCTTCTCGACGCCAATCCCGTCTCTACGACCCGACAACGACGGTCGATCCTGACGCTGCTGCTGGCCGGCTACGCCGTCATGGTCCTGCTGCCCGTGCTCGTCTTGGCAATGCTCGCGATCGGGCAGACGGTCGACTCCGACAACGCTGCCGAAGCGAGTATCCTCCTCACCGCGGCGTCGGCCGTCTGTCTCGCTGGAGCCGTCGGCTTCGGCGCCTATCTGGTTATCCTGATGCGAAGAAGAGTCGATCGGCCTCTCGCGCGATTCCGCTCCACGCTTGAGGACATCTCGGAGGGCTTCATCGTCGATCATGAGCCGGAGGAAGTGCTCGGACGGGCAGAGCCTGGCATTGCCGAGGCGTTCCGGCAGGTGATCCAGATCAACAAGATGCTGCTGAAGAACGCCGACAATCTCGAGCAGGGCTTCGAAGAGGAACGGCAGGCCAAGCTTGCGCAGGTCGCCCTTACCCGAGCCTACCAGCGGTTCGTGCCGCAGGATTTCATCAGCTTCCTCCAGCGGGCCAGCATTACCGAGGTGAAGCTTGGCGACCATGTGCTGGCCGACATGACGATTCTCGTATCGGACATCCGCTCCTTCACCTCGCTGTCGGAACGGCTGACGCCGGAGGAAAATTTCCAGCTGATCAACGCCTACCTCCTCGAGATGGAACCGGCCGTCCACGAGGAGCACGGCTTCATCGATAAGTACATGGGCGACGCGATCATGGCGCTATTCCATCGCAGCCCCGACCATGCCATGCGGGCTTCGCTCGCCATGCTGCATCGGCTCCGGGCCTTCAACACCCGTCGCGCGGCTGCGGGCGAAACGCCGCTCGCGATCGGGATCGGGCTCAACACCGGCTCGCTCATGCTCGGCATCATCGGCGGCGAGAGCCGGATGGAGGGAACGGTCATCAGCGATGCGGTGAACATGGCCTCCCGCGTCGAGGATCTCAACAAGCGATACGGCACCTCGCTCCTGCTGACCGAGCATACATACAGCCGGCTGGCCGATCCGTCGCAGTACGCGGTCCGGCCGGTCGACCGCGTCCGCGTCAAGGGCAAGTCGGAGCTCGTCATCCTCTACGAATGCTTCGACGCGGATGACCCTGAGACAGCAGCTCGCAAGCTGGAAGCGCTCCCGACCTTCCTGGACGGCTGGAAGCTCTATGCAGCCGGCCGATTCAGAGAGGCGCTGCCGCTGTTCGTCCGCTGCCGCGAGATCGATCCGGCCGATGCCGTCTACAGGCAGCTCATCGAACGATGCGCGGCTTCCGATGCCATCGATACCCCGGATGCCAACGACAATGCTGGCATCGCCGGCACCGCCAATGCCGCACAATACATGAAAGAAGGTGAGTAGGATGACTCCCGCACCCTCGCATAACCCGCATGCAGCCCCCGGACGCGCAACCGGCGGAGCAACTGCCGGCAGCCATCGCAACCGGCGCACGCTTAAGCGCCGCGTCCGACGGCTGATCTACCTATCCAGCTCCATCAATCTCGTCATCTTCGGCATTCTCATGCTGCTCTTGGTCGGCTTGATCTTCAAGCCGATCGCGGACGTGGCCACCAATTACATCAGCAGCTCGACCGCCGAGGAAATCAACTCGCGTCCGTTCCTGGAAGAGATGAACATCGAGCGGCTGGAAGACTTCGAAGCGGCATCGCAGGAAGCGCAAGGCTGGATTCACTCCCTGGAACGGAAGACGAAGGTCGACTACTTCCTGCCGTTCATGGATTGGCAGGTCGGCGACGCGCAGGAGGCCGCGCAGCAAGCTGCCGATAAGGTGTCTCCAGGCGCAGTCGAGCTGACGATCGAAGAGAAAACCCGCGAAGACGACATGGTATTCATGCGCATCGAGCTGAACGGCAAGGTCGTCTATTCGAACGGCGAGAACGCTTCGATGGACTGGCTGCTCGTAACGCTCGAGCGCTTCTACGACGCATCGACGACCAAGCCGCTCTACGGCTCTTCCGGCGAAGAGCTCGGTTCGGTCACGGTCGGTCTGTCGCCGGTCGCGGCACTGGTCATGCTGAGCTTCACCCTCGTGCTCTTCGTGGTCATGGTCGTCATCATGCTGATCATCACGCTGATCCTGAGCAAGCTGTTCACGATCCCGATTCTGAAGCCGCTCACCCAGCTCAACGCGAACATCAAGGCGATCGCCGAGGAACATTACGAGGACGTCGCCGACAATCGGATCGAGTTGAAGCGGCCGCTGCGCGAGATCGAGGCGCTGGCCGATTCGACGAACATGATCATGCGCAAGATGCAGACCTACGCGGATATGCTGGAAGAGCAGAACGAGGAACTCGAAGCGCAGAACAGCGAGCTGCAGGAATCGCGCGAAGCCATTCAAGCCGCACAGCAAGAGATCGCGCGCAAGGAGGCGGCGCTGCGCAACCTGCTCAACCATGCGGGTCAAGGCTTCCTGACGTTCGGTGCCGACCTCCGCATTCATCCGGTCTTCAGCCTGCAGTGCAGCAGCTTGCTCGCCGACTGCGCGCAGATTCCGGGCAGCAGCTTTCCGGAATTGCTGGCGCAAGGCGATGACGAGCATCGCGTCTTCCTCGAGAACGTGCTGACGAAGGTGCTGCAGGAGCGCGACTCGGGCAAGCGGGCCGTCTACATGCCGCTCTTAACCGAGGAGTTCGAGATGGGCGGCCGCCAGATTCATATCGATTACAAAATCATTCCCGACCCCGAGCAAGAGGCGAATGAAATCTACATGGCCGTGCTGACCGACATCACCGAGAAACGCGCGCTAGAGTCGCAGATGGAAGCCGAGCGCAACACGCTAAAGATGGTCGTGCGCATCATGGTCGACTATCCCGAATTCGCGGCCGCCGTGAAGGATTACCGTAAGTTCATGGCGCTCGATCTGGATCAGCTCGCCGCCAAGCAGGAGCCGATGAAGGACAAGCTCATGGTCCTCTTCCGCCATCTGCACACGTACAAGGGCACGTTCGCGCAATGGGGACTCAGGCATGCGACCGCCAAGCTGCATGAGGCGGAATCGATGCTCGCAAGACTCGGCAGGGAGCCTGTCCTGCCTGAGCCTGCCGAGCTGCTCGGCCTTATCCGCTCGTATGGCTTGATCGATGCGCTCGAGGCCGACCTGCAGGTACTGAAGGAGAATGTCGGCGACAACTTCTTCGACGACCGGGACGTGCTCATGATCGACAAGGCGCGGTTGCTCGAGATCGAGAAGAAGATGCTCGGCACCCTCTCCCCGCTCGATTGCAAGCTACTCCTGCCCGAGCTGCGCAAGCTGCGATACAAGCCGTTCAAGGAGCTGCTCAAGGGGTATCCGGGCTATGCCCTCGGCGTAGCCGAACGAATGGGGAAGTACGTGCATCCGTTCGAGGTTACCGGCGAGGACTTCCTTGCCGACACCGACAAATACGGCGACTTCGGCAGGTCGCTGGTGCATATTTTCCGCAACGCGATCGACCATGGCATCGAGACCGCCGAAGAACGCAGCGCGGCAGGCAAGGAAGAGTATGCGAACCTCATCTGCCGCATCCAGCAGGAGCGCGGCATGATCACGATCATGATTGCGGACGACGGCAAGGGCATCGACACGGAAGCGCTTCGCAGGCGAGCGGCTGCAGCCGGCATTGCGGATGCGGACATGCTGGAGCGTGCGGATGAGCTGGAGGTGCAACAGTTGATCTTCCGCGACGAGTTGTCGACGAAGGAGCAGGTCAGCGAGCTGTCGGGACGCGGCATCGGCCTGTCGTCGGTGAAGGCGGAGGTCGAGCTGCTGGGCGGCGAGATCGCCGTAGCGTCGCAGCACGGCAAGGGCACCGTCTTCCACATCACGCTGCCGGCCGATGACCTGTCCGGCCTGCAGCAGCTTGGCATGCCGGAAGCGATCGAGCCGCTCGTCGAGACGGCGGAGCACTTCTTCCGCACGCAGGCGGAGATCAGCTTCCATGCGCCGCATGAACCGCTCTGCCATACCGGCACGGACAAGCTGTCGCTGCAGAAGGTCACGACCTTCATCAATGTAAGAGGCGCGGTCGAGGGAATCTTCGTCCTATCGGTTGACGATCCGCTCTCCCGCTCCCTGCTGCGGCATATGGTCATCGGCGGGCTGCCGACCGAGGAAGAGGACAACTACGTGGAAGACGGACTAGCCGAAGCGGCCAACATCATACTCGGCAACTCGCTTCGCAAGCTGGAGGCGCTCGAGGAATTCATCCTGATGGATCCTCCGATCACGTTCCAGACCGCCGGCGCATCCGTCAAGTACGCCGATTCCGACATCTGGACTTGCCGTCTCCATTCGGACGAGGGCAGTCTGCTGGCCGGATTCGTGATGTTAAAAAAAAGCAACGCATAGGAGGACTGAAGCACTTATGGCAAACATCCTTATCGTCGACGATTCCGTCATCATGCGCCGCAACCTGAAGTCGATGCTCGTCCAGGCCGGCCACACGATCGTGGCCGAAGCTTCGGACGGCCTCGAGGCCTACCGCGAATACGGCAAACACCTGCCCGACCTGGTAACGATGGACATTACGATGCCCGTCATGAACGGCATCGATGCGGTAAAGAAGATCATCGCCACGTATCCGGACGCCAACATCATCATGATCAGCGCGCTCGACCAGCGGAACATGATCTTCGAAGCCATTCAGAACGGCGCGAAGCATTACATTCTGAAGCCGATTACCGTGGAGAAAATTCTCGAGACCGTCAGCGGCGTGCTCAAGCTTCAGCCGGATGAAGCCGGAAGCCGGCCGGAGGTCGGCGCTTCCTCAAGCAGTTCGGTCCCGGCTGCCGACGACGTACCGCTCGCGGTCGAGAACAAGAACGGCATCTTCATCATCGGAATCGGGGCCTCGATTACGCACGCCAAGCTGGACGAGCTGCAGACCGCCGTGCAGGGCTTCCTCTACGTGAAGCCGCTGCGCGTCGTCATCGATTTCGGCATGGTCAACGCGCTGGAGGAATCGCTCCTCGAGCGGCTGATCGGCATGATGCGCCAGCTGCACGATGCAGGCGGCGCCGTCCGAACGCTAAGCCGCAGCCACACGTGGATCGAGCGGCTGAAGCTTTCGAACGCCGACGGCTTCTTCCGCATCCACACGGAGCTGACGCAGGTCGTATTCTAATGCTCGAATGCAACATCGGGGGAGTTAAGCGCGCCGTACTCGCTTAGCTCCTTTTTGTTATCCAGTCGCGCGATCCGGCGTGCCCTTGCCCTTGCGCATCCGGCTGATTTACATTTACTGGGCATTACATACCAAACAGTATTCTGTCAAGACTCTTTCGACTCGCCGAATGCCTGTATTCCCTGCATAAAATTGTGCCCAAGATGCGGAACTCCTGTTATATTAGGGGTACAATAGAACTAGGAATTCTCCTATTCCATCCAATGCCGAGGTGCTGCACATGCCAAGTCATCCAGATCGCCAGACAAGCCCT
>JAEZCJ010000026.1 GCA_023433615.1 Bacillota bacterium
TAAAAAGCGAAAAGGGACTTGTTTGCGCAAGCCCCTCCCAGGTCGGTACATTAACGAATTTCTTTGATTCTAGCCGCTTTACCGCGCAGATTACGAAGATAGTACAGCTTCGCGCGACGAACTTTACCGCGGCGAGCCACTTCGATCTTGTCGATTTTCGGAGAATTCACCGGGAACGTTCTTTCCACGCCGACTCCATAGGAGATCTTGCGTACCGTAAACGTCTCGCTGATGCCGCCGCCGCGACGCTTAATCACGACGCCTTCGAACAATTGGATCCGCTCGCGGGATCCCTCGATAACCTTAACGTGCACCTTCAGCGTGTCGCCTGGGCGAAAGTTCGGAATATCGGTACGAAGGTTTTCTTGAGCAATCGTTTGTAAGAGATTCATAGTATGTTCCCTCCTTCCACAACAGGCGTTCATATAAGCTCTCCGGTTTCCCTTGGAGACCGGGTCCTGGCCGATAGCGGACCGCCCGACTTTTACGATGTCATTCGTAGATCATGCGCACACGCGCTTTTACGAACAACATTAGAAATTTTAGCATAACGGCCCGCGAAATACAACTCTTATTTCAGCGAATGCCCATTAAGAGTGGTCGCCGCCATTGGCTGAATGCTCCTCGGCTGCGCGCCGTTCAGCCAGCCACTTGCGTTCCTTAGGCGTAAGCTCGGCCGATTCCAGCAGCTCCGGCCTTCTCTCCAACGTCCGCAGCAGCGACTGCTCGCGACGCCATGCCTCGATTCGCGCGTGATGTCCGGAGATGAGCACCTCGGGCACGTCCCATCCGCGGAACGAAGCAGGACGCGTATAGTGCGGATATTCCAACAGACCCGTGCTGAACGAATCGGTCACGGCGGACGATTCGTTGCCGAGCGCGCCGGGCAAGAGGCGCACTACCGCATCGATCACGACCATCGCGGGGAGTTCCCCGCCCGTCAGCACGTAATCGCCGATCGACAGCTCGTCCGTCGCGAGATGCTCCCGAATCCGCTCGTCGTAGCCCTCATAGTGGCCGCAGACGAAGATCAGATGGTCTTCGTCCGCCAATTCCTCTGCCTTGCGCTGCGTGAACGGCTCTCCCTGCGGGCACATGAGCACGATGCGCGGACGGCTCTCGAGCCCGGCGGTCAGATCCTCGACGGCCGCGAACAGCGGCTCCGGCTTGAGCACCATTCCGCCGCCGCCTCCGAACGGATAATCATCGACCGTATTATGCTTGTTGTTGGCATAGTCGCGGAAGTTCACGGAGGACAGCTTCGCGATCCCCTTCTCCTGCGCCTTGCCTAGAATGCTTGTCCCGAACACGCCGTCCATCATCTCGGGAAACAGCGTCAGTACGTCGACACGCAGCATCGCTTAGACCAATCCTTCCATAAGATGCACGGTAACCGTCTTGTCTCTCACGTTCACGTCCAAGATCACCTCGTCGATGACGGGCAGCAGCAGCTGCTTGCCGTTCGCGCGTTCCACGACCCATACATCGTTAGCGCCGGGGCTGAGGATCTCGATGATCGAGCCCAGCTCTTCGCCTTCATCGGTGACTGCGCGGCAGCCGACGATGTCGCGGTAGTAATATTCGCCGTCTTCCAATTCCACCGAATCGAATGCGCGGACCGTCCAGCCCTTATAAAGCTCCACGTCGTTAATATTGTCGTAGCCCTTCAGCTTCAGGACATACATCCCCTTCTGCTCGCGGGAGCTGAGGATCTCCACCTCAAGAGCGGCCGAGGAGTTCGGATCCATCAGCGTTAAGCGGCTGCCGGGCGCAAACCGTACGTCGGGAAAGTCGGTAGACGGCAAAATCTTGACATCGCCCTTGATGCCGTGCGTGTTAACCAATTTCCCGACCGTGAACCATTGATCGGCCATGGGGGGCCCTCCTTCCGTTGCCGAGAGGGCAGCTGCCCGTACCTACGGCCTCTATAGCATATTGCGAAAAGGGGTTAGGACATTCATCCCAACCCCTGTCCGCGCACGGCTGACGCCGTGTTACGATACGATATCCACGATGATGCGGCGTTTGTCCTTCACGGCCGCAGAAGAAACGACGGTTCGAAGCGCCTTGGCAATGCGTCCCTGCTTGCCGATCACTTTCCCGATATCGTCGGGATGGACCGACAACGAGTACACCGTACCGCGCGATTCTTCCCGGATCTCGACGCGGACCTCGTCCGGATAATCCACTAAAGCCCTAGCGATGACAAGAATCAATTCTTTCATAGTCAGGCCCTCCGCAGCTCAGCAATTATTTGCCTTGCTTCAGCTCATGGAACTTAGTCAATACGCCGGCTTTGCTGAGCAGGTTGCGAACGGTATCGGAAGCTTGCGCTCCGGTTTGCAGCCATTTCAACGCTTTCTCTTCATCGATGTTCACTTGAGCCGGTTGTGCAACCGGGTTATAAGTGCCGATTTCTTCGATGAAACGACCGTCGCGAGGCGAACGGGAATCGGATACGACGACGCGGTAGAAAGGCGCTTTATGTGCACCCATACGCTTAAGACGAATTCTTACTGCCATGATGATTCACCTCCTTTAATATAGTAGAGAAACAATTGGGCCTACTGTAATAACGTCATTTTCTACAACTATTTTCGCTAGAACAAGCCATGCCGGTAAATTAGCGGCATTTCATACCACTATTCGGGACTGATTTCGCTCAATTGCCTAATCCCCCGCTAATAGATGTATGTTTTACCTCTATTTAGACGGAAACTCGAGTTGCTTCGGAAATAGATGTACTTTTTGACACTACGCATAGAAATCCGGCCGTTCAGCACGCGAGGTGCCCATACACTTCAGCATTGACGTAGACCGCTTGTGATCGCGATGCATACGCTTCGTAGCGTATTCGACTTCAAATCTTGAACGCTGGCGCAATTTCCGGTACTCACGTAGATCTGTCTACGCTCCGTTCCTCAATTGCTACCATCGTCCAACCTTCTCGGCGCTGACAACCGGTCTTTTGGAACAAGTGCTTAAACCATCCTAGCCCTTAACCGAACGGAAAACGCATGCCGCCTTTGCCGCCCTTGCCCATCAAGCCTTTGAGACCTTTCATGCCGCCCTTCGGGCCTTTGGGACCCTTCGGCCCCATCATCGACGAGAATTGCTTCATCATCTTCCGCATATCGTCGAATTGCTTGATCAAGCGATTCACTTCGGCGACCGAAGTTCCGCTGCCTGCGGCAACCCGCTTGCGGCGGCTGTGGTTGAGCAGCTCCGGCTTGCGCTTCTCTTCGGTCGTCATCGACTTGACGATCGCTTCGACGCGTCCGATCTGCTTCTCGTCCACCTTCATGTCCTTAAGCCCTTTGACCTTGTTCATGCCCGGCAGCATCTCCATGATCTGATCAAGCGGACCGAGGTTGCGGACCTGTGCCATCTGTTCCAGGAAATCCTCGAACGTGAATTCGGCCGTCCGCATCTTGCGTTCCATCTCGGCTGCCTTCTCCGCATCGATGCCCGACTGCGCCTTCTCGATCAGGGACAGCATGTCGCCCATGCCGAGAATCCGCGAAGCCATCCGATCGGGATGGAACGGCTCTAGCGGCTCGATCTTCTCGCCCGTTGCGGCGAACTTGATCGGGCAGCCTGTGACGGCCTTGACCGACAAGGCCGCACCGCCGCGCGTATCGCCGTCCAGCTTCGTCAGGACGACGCCGGTCAGCGACAATTGCTCGTTGAAGCTCTGCGCCACGTTAACCGCATCCTGGCCGGTCATCGCGTCGACGACGAGCAGTACCTCATCCGGCTTCGCGACCGCATGGATCTGCTTCAGCTCATCCATCAGCGCTTCGTCGATGTGGAGACGGCCCGCCGTATCGAGAATGACGTAGTCGTTGCCGTTATCCTTCGCATGCTGCAGCGCCTGACGCGCGATCTCGACCGGGCTCGTCTTATCGCCCAGCGAGAATACCGGCACGCCGACCTGCTCGCCCAGCACTTGCAGCTGCTTGATCGCTGCCGGACGGTAGATGTCTCCCGCCACGAGCAGCGGCTTGTGGTTGTTCTTCTGCAGCATCTTCGCCAGCTTGCCGGACGACGTCGTCTTGCCGGCGCCCTGCAAGCCCGCCATCATGATGACGGTCGGCGGCTTGTTCGCCTTGGCGAGCTTGCTCTGCGTGCCGCCCATCAGCTCGGTGAGCTCCTTATTGACGATGTCGATAATGACCATGCCCGGCGTGAAGCTCTTCATGACTTCCTGGCCAACCGCGCGTTCCTTCACCTTCGCGATGAAATCCTTCACGACCTTGAAGTTAACGTCGGCCTCCAGCAGCGCGAGCCTTACTTCGCGCATCGCTTCGTTCACGTCGTCCTCGGACACTTTGCCTTTGCCGCGCAGCTTGCCGAATACGTTCTGCAATCTGCTAGTTAAGCCTTCGAACGCAGCCATGCACGCTCACCTCCTGCCGTTATTCCCGTTCTATCGATTGCCTTAATCGCCCTGCTGTTTCGCGCACATGCGCTGCAGCGGCATCTGTTCCCAGCGCTGCCGCTGCCGCATCGAGCCTGTCCAGCAAGCCTCGCTGCTCCTCGTGGCGCGCCAGCAGCTGGAGCTTCGTCTCATACGCCTCGAGCACCTGCTCGGCACGCTTGATATGCTCGTATACCGCCTGACGGCTAATATCGAACTCCGCAGCGATCTCGCCGAGCGAGTAATCGTCATGATGATAATATTGAAGGAACGTCCGCTGCTTATCGGTTAAGAGCGGCTCGTAAAAGTCGTACAGACTATTGATTCGGGTTGTCTTCTCGAGGGCACCGGGTTCGCTCATCGCCACCGCAAGCCACTCCTTCCGTCTGTAAAGGCATATTCCTTTACACCTCTTCGACGTCCTCTATAATAGCCTACCCCGTTCGAGGTGTCAAGTTATTTCCCTTGTCAGGAAAGCCTAACGTTACGACGCCGCAGGAAGCTGTCGTCCCTTCCCGTTGTCGCAGCCAAGTAAGCTCTGCCGCTCCGCTCTGCACGCGCCATGACGCATATCTGCTATTACGCTTCCTCCGATGCGGACTGCTCTTCTTCCTTGGCGATCAGGCCCGCGAACAGGGCGTGAACGAATTGATCCGAATCGAATTCCTCGAGATCGTCCATTTTCTCGCCGAGACCGACGAACTTCACCGGCAGGTTCAGCTCGTTGCGGATCGCGATGACGATGCCGCCCTTGGCCGTGCCGTCCAACTTCGTCAGGACGAGTCCCGTCACGCCGCTCTTCTCGCCGAACAGCTTCGCCTGGCTGAGCGCGTTCTGGCCGGTCGTCGCGTCCAGCACCAGCAGCACCTCATGCGGCGCATTCGGAATTTCGCGCTGGATGACGCGGAAGATCTTGTTCAGCTCCTCCATCAGGTTCGTCTTGTTCTGCAGCCGTCCCGCCGTGTCGCATAGCAAGACGTCAACGCCGCGCTGCTTCGCCGCTTGGACCGCGTCGAACATCACGGCCGCCGGATCCGCGCCGGAAGATTGCTTGATCACGTCGACGCCGACCCGCTGTCCCCATACCTCGAGCTGCTCGATCGCCCCTGCGCGGAACGTATCGCCCGCGGCGAGCAAGACGCTCTTGCCCTGGCTCTTAAAGCGATGCGCGAGCTTGCCGATCGTCGTCGTCTTGCCGACGCCGTTCACGCCGACGAACAGAATGACCGTAATCCCCTCGTCGGCCATCTTCAGCTTCGGATTCTCTTCCCCCCGCAGCATGCCGACCAGCTTCTCCGACAGCACCGGCTGAAGCTCCGAGGCTTCCTCGATCTTCCGTTTCTTAACCTCGGCGCGCAGCTCGTCGATGAGCTCCATGACCGTGTTCACGCCTACGTCCGCGCCGATCAGAATTTCCTCGAGCTCCTCGTAGAACGCCTCATCGATCTTCTTGCGGCGCAGCACGAGCTCCTCGACCTTCTCGACGAGCGCCGACCGCGTCTTCGTCAGGCCTTCCTTGAACTTATTCGTGACGGCCTCGGTTTTCGCCGAGATCGTCTCCTTCAGCTTCTTGAAAAAACTCAACTGAACTCCACCCTTCCTCTGCTCCGTGCTGTTCTCTCTATACGAATCATGCGCTGCCTAACGGGATCCCGATGCCGCCCGACTTACGCGGACACCGCCTCTTCATCTTCAAGGCGAACCGATACGAGCTTCGATACGCCGCCTTCCTCCATCGTAACGCCGTACAGCACGTCCGCTTCCTCCATGGTGCCCTTGCGGTGCGTCACGACGATGAACTGCGTCTCTTCCGAGAATTCGCGCAGGTATTGCGCGAAGCGCGTTACGTTCGCCTCGTCCAGCGCCGCTTCGACTTCGTCGAGCACGCAGAACGGCACCGGCTTCACCTGCAGAATCGCGAACAGCAGCGCCATCGCCGTCAGCGCCCGCTCCCCGCCCGAGAGCAGCTGCAAGTTCTGCAGCTTCTTGCCCGGCGGCTGCGCGACGATATCGATGCCCGTCTCGAGGACGCGATCCGGCTCGAGCATGACGAGATCCGCCCGCCCGCCGCCGAACAGCTTCGAGAAGACCGTGCCGAAGTGGCCGCGGATCGCTTCGAACGTCGTACGGAATCGCTTGCCCATCTCGTCGTCCATCTCGCGGATGACTTGATACAGCGTCGACTTCGCCTCGATCAAGTCGTTCTTCTGCGCATTCAGGAATTCGTAGCGTTCCTTCACGCGCTCATACTCCTCGATCGCGCCCAGGTTGACGTCGCCGAGCATCGTAATCTGTCGCTTCAGGTCGCGCACCTCGTTCTGCGTGCCGACGATATCCTCCGGCACCGGGTACCGTTCCTTGGCAAGCTCGAAGCTCAGCTCGTATTCTTCGCTCAGCTTGCGCAGAATGTTGTCGAGCTCGACGTCGAGCCGGTTCGCCGCAATTTCCGTCTGGCGGATCTGGTCCTCCACCTGCCGCAGCTGCGAACGCTGCTCCTTCGTCTCGCTCTCCTCCAGCTCGAGCCCCTTGATCTTCTCGGCACGCTCGGCGCGCTTGAAGTCGGTCTGCTCGGCGCATTCCTGCTTCTTCAGCCGGTAATGGTTCAGATCCTCGATCTGCTTGACCGATTCCGCATCCAGCTTGCGCTGTTCCACTTCGTGGAATGCGCCCGTCTCGCGCAGCACGTTCATCTCTTGCTTCGCGCGATTGATATCCGCTCGGATGCGCGCGGCCTGATCTTCGAACGACTGCTTCTCTTGGTCGGTCTTCGCAACCTTGATCTTCATGTCGGTCAGCTGTCCCTGCAGCTCTTCCTTCGCGGACTCGCTGGCCTTGCGCCGGTTCTCCGCTTCTCGGATTGCCGCCTGCAGGCGCTCCTCTTCGGCTGCCAGCTCGACCAGCTTCGCTTCGGAGGCCGCCTTGACAGCCTCTAAGCCGCCGCGCTCGCTAAGCTGGCTGCTCCGGTCGTCCGCCTGCAGCTGATGCTGCTCGCGGAGCCGGTTCTCCTCCTGCTCGGCCTGCTGCAGCTCGGAACGGAGCTGCTGCTCCTCGATGCGGAGACGTTCGCCGCGGTCGCGCAGCTCTTCGATGTTCTGAGCGCAGATCGACGTCTCCTTACGGAGATCATCCGTCTTTGCCTTAAGCTTCTCCAGCTGCACGGCCGTCTGCTTAATCTCCTCGTCCAACTGCTCGATCTGACGGGTACGGCCCAGCAGGTTCGCGCCTTTCTTCTGCAGGCTGCCGCCCGTCATCGAGCCTCCCGCGTTCACGACATCGCCTTCCAGCGTGACGACGCGGAAGCGGTATTGGCATTTCGCCGCGATTCGATTCGCCTGCTCCAGCGTCTCCGCAAGCAGCACGTTGCCCAACAAGTTCTGAACGATCGAAGCATAGCGCGGCTCGCTGCCGACCAAATCGGCCGCCACGCCGACGTAGCCTTCGACTCCGGTTACGAGGCGCTTCTCGCTCTCCGGCACGCTGCGACCCTTGATGACGTCGAGCGGCAGGAACGTTGCGCGGCCCAACTGGCGCTGCTTCAGGAAAGCGATGCCCTGGCGAGCCGTCCGTTCGTCTTCCATGACGACATGCTGCAACGCGCCGCCTAACGCCGTCTCGACCGCGATCTCCAGCTTCTCCGGCACGCGGATCAGCTCGGCTACGGCGCCGTGTACGCCTGACAGTCCCCCGCTGCCGCTGCCGCGCCGCGATGCCTTCAGCACCTCGCGCACGCCCTGCATGAAACCGTCCAGATCGTTCTGCATTTCCTTCATCGTATCGCGGCGCGACGTCAGCGCATCCAGCTTCTGCTCCCACTTGCGCGCGGCGTTCTGCGTCTCGTCGAGCAGCTGCTGCACCTGCTGGCGGCGCTCGCCTTCAGTCATATACCGGTCTCGAACCTCCGCAAGCGCAGCGACCGTCTTCTCCAGCTTTGCCTCTACCTCTTGCCTCTTGACCGTCAGCTGCTCCAGCTGCTCGACCCATTTCGCTTCTTCTTCGCCAAGCCGCTCCAGTCTGCGTTGGATCGACTCCTGCTGCTGCTCGGCATAGCGAATCTCGTTGCGCACCGTCGCCATGCTGCTAAGCACATCGAGCAGTTCGCCCTTCAGCCGCTCTTCCGCATCGGGAGCCGTATTGCCCGCAACGCCCAGCAGGTTCGCTTCTTCGTCCGCCAGCTTTGCCTGCAGCACCTGAAGCTCTTGTGCCAGCGACGCAGACTTCGCGCGGAATTCAGCCTCTTCCTTCGTCAGCGCGGCGATCCGCTCATCCTGCGCGCCGATCGCTTCTTCGAGCTGACGGCGGTTCTGTTCGAGGTTGCGCCCCCGTTCCTTGAGCACTTCGCCGTGGCCTTCGCACTTCTCATACTCTTCGCTGTAGCGCAGCATGTCCGCGTGCAGCAGCTCCAGCGCTTCCTCGATCTCGCGCAGCTGCAGCCGATCCTTCTCGAGATGCGCGTCATGCTTGCTGACGACAGCCGACAGCTCGAGCTGCTGCTTCTGGAGCTTGTCCAGCCTAGCGGTCGCTTCCTGCCACGTGCCGTGCACCTGCTCGATCTGATGGACGTACATCGAGATTTCCTTCGTCTTCAGCCTCTCGCGAAGCGCCTTATAATGAATCGCCTTCTCCGATTGCTCGCGCAGCGGCTCGACCTGATCCTCCAGCTCGGTGACCAAATCATGAATGCGCAGCAAATTCTGCTCGGTATCGTCGAGCTTCTTCTGCGCTTCCCGCTTGCGCGATTTATATTTGACGATGCCCGAGGCTTCCTCGAATATGCCGCGGCGATCCTCGGACCTCGTGCTTAAAATTTCCTCGATCCGGCCTTGCCCGATGATCGAATAGGCTTCCTTGCCGATGCCGGTGTCCATGAACAGCTCGGTAATATCCTTGAGCCGGCAGGATTGCTTGTTGATCAGGTACTCGCTCTCGCCGCTCCGGTGCACGCGCCGCGTCACGGTTACCTCGTCATACTCGAGCGGAAGCGTTCCGCTGGAATTGTCCAGCGTCAGGGACACTTCGCCGTAGTTGACCGCTTTGCGCGAGTCGCTGCCCGCGAATATAATGTCCTGCATGTTGCCGCCGCGCAAGCTCTTGGCGCTCTGTTCCCCGAGCACCCATCGAATGCTGTCGGAGATGTTGCTCTTGCCGCTGCCGTTCGGTCCGACGACGGCGGTAATGCCGCGCACGAACTCCAGCTCCGTTCGGTCGGCGAACGATTTGAAGCCGGCTAATTCTATCCGTTTCAGGAACATGTCTATGCCTTCACCTCTGGCGTCTATTGTACCATAACAGCGCTTGCGCTTTCATTAGTAGATCCTCTATATAAAACGGGTCCGAGTGGCATGCCGCCACCCGAACCCGTCTTGCGTACCGTCCCTTATCCTGCGCCTTCTTCCGAAGTGAGCTTCTGCCATGCTTCGGCCGCAGCCCGCTGCTCGGCTTCCTTCTTCGTCCGGCCTGCGCCGATCCCCCACGGCTGTCCGCCAAGGCGAACGCCGATGACGAATTCCCGGTCATGCGCCGGACCGCGCTCTTCCTCGATCACGTACTCGATCGGGCCGAGCGCGCGATGCTGCGCGCATTCTTGGAGCTTGGACTTGAAGTCCTTCACCGGCAAATATTCGCCGCTGTCGATAAGCGGGAAGATCCGCGATTCGAGGAACTCCCTCACTGCATCCAAGCCGGCATCCAGATACAGAGAGCCCACGAATGCTTCGAACAAGTCCGCCAGCAGCGCCGGACGCTGACGCCCGCCTAGCTGCTCTTCGCCTCGACCGAGCAGCACGTAGCTGCCGAACGACAACGACTCCGCGAATCGCGCAAAAGACGGCTCGCATACGATCGAAGCCCGCATCCGCGTCAGTTCCCCTTCGGGGCGCTGCGGATGGACCCGATAGAGATACTCCGATACTAGCAGCTGGAGCACGGCATCGCCGAGAAATTCCAACCGTTCGTTGTCCTGCGTGTTGCCGCCCTTGTGTTCGTTCACGTAAGAGGTATGCGTGAACGCCTGCCGCAGCAGCTTGATCCGCTTGAATCGAATGCCCAGCTGCCGCTGCAGCTCATCAAACCGTTCCTGCTTCATACTTTCTCATCACGATCGAAGCGTTATGGCCGCCGAATCCGAACGAATTGGAGATCGCTACCTGCACATCCGCTTGGCGCGGCGTGTTCGGCACGTAGTCCAGATCGCATTCCGGATCCTGGTTATCCAGGTTAATCGTCGGCGCGATCATGCCGTTCTTCAGCGTGAGGCCGAGAATGACAGCTTCCACGCCGCCGGCCGCGCCGAGCAGATGACCCGTCATCGACTTCGTGGAGCTGACGGCCAGCTTATACGCGTGGTCGCCGAACGCCTTCTTGATCGCTGTCGTCTCCGACACGTCGCCGACAGGCGTCGACGTGCCGTGCGCGTTGACGTAATCGATCGCTTCCGGCGGAATGCCGGCGTCGCGGATCGCTTTCGCCATGCAGCGCGCAGCGCCGTCCGGGTCTGGTTCTGTCATGTGGTGGGCATCCCCGCTCATGCCGTAACCGATCACTTCCGCATAAATGCGGGCGCCGCGCTTCTGTGCATGTTCCAGCGATTCCAAGATCAGAATGCCCGAGCCTTCGCCCATGACGAAGCCGTCGCGGCCCACGTCGAACGGACGGCTCGCCTTCTCCGGCTCGTCGTTGCGCGTCGACATCGCGCGCATGGAGCAGAAGCCGGCCATGCCCGTAGGACGGATCGTCGCTTCCGCACCGCCGCAGATCATGACGTCCGCATCGCCGCGCTGAATCATTTTGAACGAATCGCCGATCGAATGCGTTCCCGTTGCACATGCCGTAACGGCCGTGCTGTTCGGTCCCTTCGCTCCGGTGATCATCGAGATTTGGCCGGAGGCCATATTCGCGATCATCATCGGAATGAAGAATGGACTCACGCGCTTCGGACCTTTCTCCAGCAATACGTTGTGCTGGTCTTCCCATGTGCCGAGCCCGCCGATGCCGCTGCCGACCATGACGCCGACGCGCTCCGCGTCCACGTCCTCGCCGATCTTGAGCGCTGCATCCTTCACCGCAAGCGCGCTTGCCGCGACTGCGAACTGCACGAACCGGTCCATGCGGCGCACTTCTTTTTTATCTGCATAATCTTCAGGATTGAAGTTTTTGATTTCCGCGGCAATGCGCGTCGGGTACTCCGACACGTCGAAAGCTTCGATTAAGGAGACGCCTGACTTGCCAGCCATCAGGCTGCCCCAGAACGTTTCCAGGTCGGCACCGAGCGAGGTCATGACACCCATGCCGGTTACGACGACTCTTTGTTTCATCTCATATTCACCCCAACTCACAGCTTCGCGATCTAATCAACTATTGGTCTTGGCATTAATACGGACGCCAACAATTTCGATCGGCGTCCGATTATGGAGAGAAGTCCCGTCTATGCAGGCGGGACTTTCGTTAACGGTTTACGTATGAGATTGTATGTAATTGACTACTTCTCCCACCGTGGTGATCTTCTCTGCATCTTCATCAGAGATTTCCAAATCAAACTCGTCTTCAAGCTCCATAACCAATTCCACGACATCGAGAGAATCCGCGCCGAGGTCGTCTTTGAAATTTGCTTCGAGCGTGACTTCCGCTTCGTCGACGCCAAGGCGGTCAACGACGATGCGCTTCACGCGATCCAATACGTCGGACATCCGGTTCACCTCCTCTTTGGTATTATACGGGATTGTCTGTCAAAATGCCATAGCTTGTCTGACGCTATCCCATGTACATGCCGCCGTCGACATGCAGCGTCTGGCCGGTCATGTAAGCGGACGCATCCGATGCGAGGAAACGCACCGCTGCAGCGATGTCCTGCGGCTGTCCCAGCCTCGCGAGCGGGATCTGGCCGGACAGCTGTTCCCGCATCTCGGCAGGAAGCTTATCCGTCATATCCGTCTCGATGAAGCCGGGGGCCACGCAGTTCACCGTAATGCCCCGCGACGCCAGCTCGCGCGCCGAAGCCTTCGTGAGGCCGATGACCCCGGCCTTGGCCGCTACGTAGTTGGCTTGCCCGGGATTGCCCAACGCCCCGACCACGGACGAGATATTGATAATCCGTCCGGCGCGCTGCTTCATCATCGGCCTGGACACAGCCTTGATGCCGTTGAAGACGCCCTTGAGGTTCGTCTCGATCACTTGATCGAATTCCTCTTCCTTCATTCGCATGATTAAGTTGTCCCGCGTAATGCCGGCGTTATTCACCAGGATGTCGATCCCGCCGAAGGCATCGATCACTTCCTTCACCATGCCTTCGAACGCATCGGCCTTCCCGACGTCAGCCTTAACGAGCATGGCCCGACGTCCGAGCGCTTCGATTGCCGCGGCGGTTTCCGCCGCCGCGCTTTCGCTGCCCGAATAGTTCACGGCAACGTCTGCGCCGGCTTCGGCCAGCGCAACCGCGATCGCGCGGCCGATGCCTCGCGACGCGCCCGTTACGAGCGCCTTCTTGCCTTCCAAGCTTGCGAACATGCGTTATCCTCCTTCTCCCATTCATGCGCTAACCGATCCGATAGCATCCTGATCCTATTCCCCGCTTCGAGCAGGGCTGAAACAGGCTGATCAGCCGGCGAACAGCGCGTCCAATGCAGCCAGACTGTTCACGGAGTGAACTTTGACGGTTCTGTCCGTCTTCTTGATCAAGCCTGCCAGAACGGTGCCCGACCCGATCTCGACGAACGTATCGACGCCTTGCCCGATCAGCCAGGTTACCGTGTCTTCCCACAGCACCGGCGACACGACCTGCTCGGTCAACAGCCCGCGGATGTCGCTAGCGGCAGTAACCGGCCTAGCCGTCACGTTAGCGACGACGGGCACGGTCGCGTCCGACATCGGAACGGCGGCCAGCACCTGCTGAAGGCGATCAGCAGCCGGCTTCATGAGCGAGGAATGGAACGGTCCGCTGACTTCCAACGGAATGACTCGCTTCGCGCCGATTTCCTTGCCCCGTTCCACGACCGCCGCAACGCCTGCCGCGGTGCCGGAGACGACGATCTGCCCCGGGCAGTTAACATTGGCCAGCTCTACTGCTCCTGCCTCGCCCGAGACGGACGCGCAGAGCGTCGATAATGCTTCGCGGTCAGCGCCCAAGACGGCAGCCATTGCGCCTTGCCCGCTCGGCACGGCCTCCTCCATGAATTCGCCTCGCGAGCGTACGGTACGTACGGCTTCCTCGAACGACAGCACGCCTGCAGCTACCAGCGCGCTGTATTCGCCGAGGCTGTGGCCCGCGACGAAGTCCGGCTTCATGCGGTCCTTCAGCAGCTCATGCAGCGCGATGCTGATCGTCAGCAGCGCGGGCTGCGTATTCGCCGTCTGCCGGAGCGATTCCTCAGGACCGTCGAAAATCACTTCGCTAAGCTTGAACCCGAGCGCCGCATCCGCGCGATCGATGATTGCGCGCGACGCTTCTTGCGCATCGTACGCATCTTTGCCCATGCCTACTGATTGCGCTCCCTGCCCTGGGAACACGAATGCTATTTTCCCCATACTCATTACCTCCTGCAGTGCCCGATTGTGATCGCGATGTAACGCTCCGGAGCGTATTCGACGTCGAATCCTGAACGCTGGCGAAACTTCCGGTTCATGTAGCTTTGACTACAAGCGTATGCTTCCGATGTGCGTTTCCTTCGGAAACGCTTGAGGCGCTGACAATCGGGCGTAATTAACGATTGCTTGGCATTAAATACTTACCAGACCAGCGCCGAAGCGCCCCATGTGAGGCCCCCGCCGAAGCCGACGAGCATCAGCGTGTCGCCTTCCTTAACCCGGCCCTGCTCGACGGCTTCCGCCAGCGCGAGCGGGATGGAAGCTGCCGATACGTTGCCGTACCGGTCCAGATTGATCATGCACTTGTCTTCCGACAGGCTAAGCCGGTTCAGCGCCGATTGAATGATGCGGATGTTCGCTTGGTGCGGAATCATGAGATCGATGTCGGACTTGTCCAAGCCCGCCTTCTTAAGCGCATCTTCCGCCGCGCCGCCCATGATGCGCACGGCGAACTTGAACACCTCGCTGCCCGCCATGTAGATGAAATGCGCTTTGCTGTCGACGCTGTCTGCCGTCGAAGGCATCCGCGAGCCGCCTCCGCATACCTTGAGCAGCTCGCCGCCCGAACCGTCGGCACCGAGCTCGAACGACTTGAAGCCGCGTCCCGCCGGCACTTCGCCGAGCACGACGGCGCCTGCGCCGTCGCCGAACAGGATGCAGGTGTTCCGGTCCGTATAGTCCGTAATCCGGGACAAGCACTCGGCGCCGATGACGAGCGCATTCTTGTACATGCCGCTCTGCAGCATGCTCGTTGCCGTGGCCAGTCCGTAGATGAAGCCGGAGCAAGCCGCCGACAAATCAAATGCCGCCGCTCGGCGTGCGCCCAGCCTATCTTGCAAGATGCAGGCCGTCGAAGGGAAGAACATATCCGGCGTAATCGTCGCCACGATAATGAGCTCCACGTCTTCCGCCGCGACTCCCGCCGCCTCCAGCGCCTTCATCGACGCTTCGTATGCCAGATCGGACGTCGCCTGCTCGCTGGCCGCGATCCGCCGCTCGCGAATGCCTGTCCGCGTCACGATCCATTCGTCGTTCGTATCGACCATTTGCTCAAGCTCTTTGTTCGTCAGCACGCGCTCGGGCACGTATTTCCCCGTTCCGATAATCCCTACTGCTCCCATGCTCATCGAAATCCCACTCACTTCCCGCTAATTTCTGCCGTGATCGTCTGCACGAGCTTGCCCTGCAAGGCTACCCTCGCCTGGCGCAAGCCGTTCTTAAGCGCCCTCGCGTCAGACGAGCCATGGCTCTTGATCACGACGCCGTTCACGCCGAGCAGCGGCGCCCCGCCGTGTTCTTTGTAATCCATCTTCTTCCGTATGCCCCTGAGGCCCGGCATCATGATCGCCGCCGCCAGCTTCGTGCGCCAATTGCGCGAGAACTCCTGCTTCAAGATGCCGAAGATCATGCCGGCAGAGCCTTCCATCGCCTTCAGCATAATATTCCCCGCAAAGCCGTCGCATACGATAACGTCGCAGTTGCGCTGCAGGACGTCGCGCGATTCCACGTTGCCGACGAATTCGATCGGTGCCGCGGACAGCAACTCGTAAGCCGCCTTCGTAAGCTCGTTGCCCTTGGCCGCTTCGGTGCCGACATTGAGCAGTCCGACGCGCGGCTTGGCAATGCCGAGCACCTGCCGCTGATAGACGGTTCCCATCAGCGCGTACTGCAGCAGATGCTCCGGCTTGGCGTCCATGTTCGCGCCCATATCGAGCGCAAGCACGCCCTGGTCTTCCTTCGTCGGCAGAATCGGTGCCAGCCCCGGCCGCTCGATCCCCTCAATGCGTCCGACGACCAAGAGGCCGACCGTCATGAGCGCGCCTGTATTGCCGGCGGAGACTAGCGCGTCTGCCTCGCCTTCCTTCACGAGCCTGCCTGCGACAACCATCGAGGCGTCCTTCTTCCGCCTGACCGCGCGCACGGGCTCTTCATCCGTCTCAATGACCTCGGAGGCATGCCTGATCTCGAGATTCGCTGCCGACTGGCCGGCTAGTGCCGCTTCGATTCGCTCTCGATCGCCAACGAGTATATAATGCGTGTCTTTCCATTCGTTCGCCGCTTCCAATGCACCCTTCACAATCTCGTCGGGCGCGTGGTCTCCACCCATCGCGTCAATGGCGATCCGCAATTCCGTTTCCTCCTTCGTCCTTCTCGTCCCCAGCGTACCGATAGATGAGAAACACGCCTTGAAATACCATTTCTTCTCCGACGTACGTGAAAACTTCGACCTTCGCCTTCTGTTTTCCGCCGGACCTAACGTAAGCTTTCGCGATGCATTTTTCCCCTAGCTTAACCTGCCTCACGAACCGGATATCCGCGGTAGCCGTCAGCGCGATCTCTTCATTGATCACGGCAACGGCGAGCGAATTCGCCTGCGCGAACACGTGATGCCCGCGCGCGATGCCCGTTCTGGAGAAAATATGCTCCTCGCGAATCTCGAATATCGAGATTCCGCTCTTGTCCAACTGAAGATCGATAATATCGCCAATAACTTCGTGAAGCGGCAAGGAACGCACGGAATCGTACGATCGCTCGGCCATCAGCTTCAGCCGTTCGCGCAGTTCCGGTATGCCGAGCTCCATGCGGTCGAGACGGATCGTCTGAATGCTCACCTTCAGGTGCCGCGTCAGCTCCTGGTCCGTCATGAACGGATTATCCTCGATTAATCGGGACAGCTGCTGATGCCGCTGCCTCTTCGGCAGACGCTCCATGGCTGCACCGCCCTTTACCAGTATTGTTAAGCGAGAGCCGGATTAGACATGACCATAATATCGGCGGTTGCTCTTATAACCAGGTACTAAACCAGTATAAAGAATAACACCGAGGGAATCAATGTCAAAAATCATTCGCTGCATCGAGCAATCTTGCGAGTCGGGCGGCGGGCAGGCAGCAACCGGGCAAAAAAAAATAGCACTTCACCGACAGATGAAGTACTACTCGAGTATCCGTTATTGCTTGATGATTTCTTTCGTCTTGTAATAACCGCAAACCTTGCATACGCGGTGAGCCAGCTTCAATTCTCCGCATTGTTCGCATTTAACCATGCCCGGAACCGCCAGCTTGAAGTGCGTACGGCGTTTGTCGCGGCGAGTTTTGGATGTTCTTCTTTGTGGTACTGCCATGTTTCCCACCTCCTTCAAAGACTAGCACATAAACCACTTGTGATCGCGAAGCATCTCGAGATGCTTATTCGACGTCGAATCTTGAACGCTGGCGAAACTTCCGGTGCTCATGTAGCTCTGGCTACACTCCGCTCCTCATTTTCTACCATCGTCCAACCTTCTCGGCGCTGACAAGCGGTCTTTTTTTAGCACCCATCATTACGATTTAAAGAAATCCTTCAGCCCCGCGAGCCGCGGATCGATCCGAACGCGAGAGCAGCCGCACTCTCCTAGATTCAGGTCATTCCCGCACTCTTGGCACAGGCCCTTGCAGTCTTCGCTGCATAATGGGGCATAAGGGAGAGCCAGCAGCAGCGCTTGTTCGACGTAAGGCGTCAAGTCGACCTTATCGTCATGAACCACGCTCACGTCCTCGTCTTCGTTCTTATCCTTGTCCGGAATGTGTGCGAACCGTTCAGCGAACGGGATCTCGACATGCTCCTTCACCGGATTCAAGCAACGCGAGCAGGCCATCTCAAGTTCGACCGTCAATCGGCCTTCCACGACGGCAAGCTCTTCTTCGCCGTGCGCTCGCAGCTCGATATGCAGCGGACCGGCGGACAACACGTCCCCGCGTCCCTCGATCAGCTGACCGATCTCGATGCGCTCGTCGAATGCCTTGGTCTTGCCCTTGGACGTCAATTCCTGCATATGAATAATCATAGGATCACTCCAAACAAACAAAGATTATTATATCGAGCAGCGGCACCATTTGTCAACAATTTCGCAAACTTCCTCCGACATGCTATATTCATCCTAACGAAAATATGTGCCACAGTCGGAGGAGTAGCCATGCGCACCGTCGGAATCGTCGTTGAATACAATCCGTTCCATAACGGACACCGTTACCATCTCGAGCAATCGGTCCGCGCGGCAGGCGCCGATGCGGTCGTCGCGGTCATGAGCGGCCACTTCCTGCAGCGCGGCGAACCGGCGCTGGTCGATAAATGGGCGCGCACCGAGATGGCGCTGGCGGGCGGCTGCGACCTCGTCATCGAGATCCCGGTCGCCTACGCGACGAACGCCGCCGAGTGGTTCGCCTTCGGCGCGGCATCGCTGCTCGACGCGACCGGAGTCGTCGACGCGATATCGTTCGGCAGCGAGAGCGGAGACATCGAAGTGCTCCGCAGGATCGCGGCCGTATTGGCGAACGAACCGCCGCAGCTGCAGCAGATGATACGGGACGAGCTCGCCTCCGGCGCGAGCTATCCGGTCGCGTTCAGCAGCGCCGTGCGCGGTTATCTTGCGGCATCCGGCGATGCGGAAGCCGCCGAATTCCCGCTTGAGCAGCCGAACAATACGCTCGGCCTGCATTATCTCGTCGCGCTGAAGCGGCTCGGCAGTTCAATAGAGCCCTATACGATTCGCCGCGAGAAAGCCGGCTACAGCCAAAGTGACGTAACGGACGGCTCTATTGCCAGCGCCACTGCGCTGCGCCGACTGATCGCGGAATCGGGCGATCCCGGATCGATAGCGTCCTATGTGCCGAATGCGACGCTCGAGCTCGTCAGGCGCGAATGGCAGTCCGGCAGAGCGCCGCTCGGCTGGCCGACGTTCGCGGACAAGCTGTTCCACGCGCTCGCCGTCACGGATCCGGCGTCGCTGGCCGAATTCCGCGATATCGGCGAAGGGCTGGAGCATCGCATCAAGCAGGCGCTTCCACGTCTTGCGAGCCTCGACTTCGACAGCTTGATCGATGCGATCAAGACCAAGCGCTATACGCGTACGCGCCTGCAGCGGGCGCTGTTATCCGTCCTGCTCGGGCATCGCAAGGCCGAGCTTGCACCCGATCGGCTGGCACAGGGCATAGCGTATATCCGGGTACTTGGCTTCACCGACAAGGGACGCGCGCTTCTTAAGCGAATGCGCACCACAGCCAAGCAGCCGATCCTGCTAAGCGCCGCAAGCCCGCCGATCGCTTCGCGATATCTCGAACTGGATACGCAAGCCGGCGCGGCCTATGCCCTCGGATACGCTGCGGCGAATCCACGCGACCTATTCCGCGACTATCTGGAGGCGCCTGTCATCCGGTAACGTCGCCGGCATCGGCTGCGGCGAGGATGTCGATCGCCTCCTGCAGCGTCCGCACCGCCGCGATTCGCATGTCCGTGCCGAGCTCCTGCGCCTTCGCCCTTGCCTCCTTATCGTTCCCAGCCGGGACGATAAACATATCCGCCCCGGCGCGGTCCGCCGCGATCACCTTCATCGCGATGCCGCCTACCGCGCCGATATCCCCTTGTCGCGTGATCGTGCCGGTTGCCGCGATACGTTGCCCGCCGCCAAGCTCTCCGTCTGTCAGCAGATCGTAGATATACAAGCCGAACAACAGCCCCGCGGAAGGGCCGCCGACCTCGCCCGCGTCGATCGATACGCGATTCGCCGGGTCCGCCGGTCGGATCGCGCGCGTCTCCGTCAACTCCACGCCCCCAAGCAAACGGGGCAATTGTCCCGGCACAATGGCTTGGGCATTGTCGCTCGCAATCGTGACCGTGAGCGACTTGCGCTCGCCGCCTCTCAACACTTCTACCGGCACGGTGCCGCTTGCCTGCTGCGCAAGCAGCCGTGCGGCCTCATCCGCTCCATTGACCGGATCGCCGGCGATGGTCACGATTCGATCACCCGCTTGGAAGACGGACCCCTTCCCGCTCCGCGCGACGAGCAGCCCGCTTGGCATCTGCTCATAAGGGACCCCAGCCGCGCGGTAAGCCGCTTCGATCGCATGGCTCTGCGAGCCTTCCATTAGCACGTTCATACGAAGTGCGTATTCCGCCGTGCTGCTGCCCTTCAGCACTGCTTTCTTCGAATGCACCTCGCGATCCGCACGCCACAAGCCCTGAAGGGCCGTCCAATAATTCGTGCTCCGCGCCATGTATACGGTCGTAATGAGCCATTCGCCATTCGGCGGCTGCCTGTCCGTCCCTGTCTCGACCAAGG
This sequence comes from Bacillota bacterium, assembly GCA_023433615.1. GTDB lineage: Bacteria > Bacillota > Bacilli > Paenibacillales > Paenibacillaceae > Paenibacillus_I. The sequence goes on from JAEZCJ010000026.1 coordinate 20,092, forward strand.
CTCCTGCCGACTCCGTCAGTCCGGGCTGATAGACGAGGAAAGGAGCCGGGATATATAAGAAGAAGATCATGAAGGCCGCAGCCGCTGTCGCCCAGCGAATCGCCGAGCCTGCCGCGCTCTTATTCCGCTTGTCCATCGGTCTTCCCCCGCTTCTGTCCGAAGGTCTATTGGCACGCCTGTCCGCGTACATTGGAATAACCCCCTCTTGCAAGGCGGTCTACTCGTCCGCTTAATCCATTCCCGGAGGCCATGCCATGTTTCGTTCCGTAATGCTCGGCATTATGCTCCTTATTATCGTCGCCGCGATCGTGCGCGACCCGTCCGTATCCTTCCAGGCTGCCCTGCAAGGACTGACCGTATGGTGGACGATCGTGTTCCCTGGCTTGCTTCCCTTCATCGTGCTGTCCGAATTGTTGTTCGCGTTCGGAATGGTACATGCACTGGGCGTCCTGCTGGAGCCGTTCATGCGCCGCGTCTTCCGGCTTCCCGGTACTGCCGGCTGGGCTGTCGCGCTCGGCTGGACCGCCGGCTACCCGTCCGGTCCGGACGCAGCCGGCCGCATGATGCGCGAAGGCATGCTCACGCCGCAGCAGGGCCAACGGCTCGCCGCGATCGCGCACATGCCGAGTCCGATGCTGATGCTGCTGGTCATCGGCGCCGGCTTCCTCCACCATCCGGCTGCCGGCGCCGCGATTGCCGTCTGCGTATGGTCATCCGGCCTGATCGTCGGCCTTATACTTGCTTGGCTCGATAAGGATGAGGGCGCTCCGGCTTCGATACCTGCGCGCGGCAGCCGAACCGTGCCGCTCCCGCTCCGAGCGATTCGCGCCATGGAGGAAGCGCGGCTGCGCGACGGCCGAGGGTTCGGCCAAGCGCTCGGCGACGCCGTGACGGCAAGCGTGCAGCGGCTGCTGACCGTAGGCGGCTTCATGATCGGCGGCGCCGTCTTGATCCGTCTGCTCGAGAAGCTGCTTCCGGACAGCCTTGCGCTCGCCGCGTCTCCCGGCATCTACGAGGTGCACCTCGGCACCTACGCGATCAGCTCGCAGTTCCCCGCGCTCCATTCGCCGCTCGGCGCCGCATTCGCAGCCGGTGCCTTGGCGTGGAGCGGCTGGAGCGCCTTGCTCGCTTCGCAGAGCGCCTTCGGGGAGTCCGGCCTTCGCCTCGCACCGCTCGCGGCAAGCAAGCTGCTTCACGGCTTGCTCGCCTATCTGCTCGCGCTGTGGGCATGGCATCCGCTGCTCGCTTGGAGCGAGAAGCTGATACCCGCCTTGTTCGGTTCAACCGCTCCCGCGCAGCCTGCATTCATGATCGGGGCTCCCGACAGCGGCATCTTGCGGCTCCCGCTGCTCTGGCAAGCCTCGCTCTGGACACTCGGCACGATGGCGCTTGCCGCAGCCTGCATGGCTCTCCTGCTGCGCATGCTGGCAATCGAACGGCCAAGCCGCTGAAGGCTTGGCCGCCGACGTATTTTTTAGCAGTTACTTGTACTTCGAGGCCAATGCGTTCTCGACCTCTGCCGGCACGAGTTCGCCGACATCCCCCTTAAATTGCGCGATTTCCTTCACGATACTGGAGCTGAGATACGAGTATTTCGGATTCGTCATCATGAAGATCGTCTCGATCTCGCTGTCGAGCTGATGATTCATCGAAGCGAGCTGCAGTTCCATCTCGAAGTCCGATACCGAGCGAATGCCGCGAATGATGACATCGGCCTGCCTTGTCTTCATGTAGCGGACGAGCAAGTCGCGGAAGCTGTCGATCTCCACATTGGGCAGATGTCCGGTGACGCTCCGCAGCAGCCCCTTGCGCTCTTCTACCGTGAACAGCGGATTCTTGCTCGTATTGTTCAGCACGGCGACGATCAGCTTGTCGAACTGCTTCGCTGCCCGGTGAATAATGTCCAGATGACCGAGCGTAACCGGGTCGAAGCTGCCTGGGTATACAGCGATTCGAAGCGGCCTGTCAATCGAATCCATGGGTTTATTCCTCCTTGGCCTCCGCGAGGCCTTCGTATTCGTAGATCGTCACGGCCGTCTCGCCGTATTCCGCGTGTCTCCGGCAGACGAAACCTGCAAGCTGCTCGGGGTATCGATGCCCCGAATCATGCTCCACGACGACGATGGCTCCGGGCTCCAGCAGGCCCCGGCCGGCCAACTCGTTCATCAGAAGGTCTGCGTTCTTCATGCGGTATGGCGGGTCCAGGAACACGAGCGCGAATGACGCCTGCCGCTTCTCTAGCAGCTTGACCGCGCGTTCCGCCGTATTGCAGTAAATTTCCGCCTTGTCCGACATGCGCGCCGCTTCGACATTGGCCCGTACGGTAGCTATGCTCTGCCGTTCGCTGTCGATGAAGACGGCCTTCTCCATGCCGCGGCTAAGCGCTTCGATGCCCAGCCCCCCCGTCCCCGCGAACAGGTCCAACGCCATCCCGCCGTCGAAGTAAGGTCCGATCATGCTGAAAATGGCTTCCTTCACTTTATCTGTAGTCGGGCGCGTGTTCATGCCGGGGACCGCCTTCAGCGGCCTGCCTCTCGCCTCGCCCGCAATGACTCTCACGTGTATGGCGCCTCCTTATGGACATGCTGTCTTGCTTGTAATCGTACCATATTTTGCGCGCACTCGCGAAATTTTTACGGCGGATGCGTATAACTTTTCCCGTTTCGGCAATCCTTAAGATATCGGCATCGCGAGGTGCCGTAGACAACCGCGGAGAAGACTTACGTTTCCCCATAAGCTCTTCGTCCGGTTTCTCCTCTCCCATGAAAGGGGCTCTCGAAAGAGGGCCCCGAATTTTTTGTGTCCGCCACTCGGCCCCTTATCCCTCCACTATCATCAATAGATCGCAGTTGTTATAATAGAAGCAACGGAAATTCTCTGAACAACCTCAGCAAAGGTGGTTATGCAGCCATGGACGGACGTAAAGCAGTCGCCATTATCCTCGGTATTTGCGCGGTACTCGCCATCCTCATCGTTATCGCGGTCTTGAATGCGCCCTTCTCATAAAGGTGCGCGCATAGCTTGGCAGACGCGAAAGCCGCTTCGGCGGCTTTTTTTGCGTGCTATTCGACCGGTTCGATTGTTGTCGCATGATGCGGTTTCGTGTTGAATTAGCGGCAATATTGTAATGTTAATTCGCACAGGATATGGTAAGCTATCTGTAATAAATCGCTAGAATGCGAGCTTACTAGTTCTTTAACAGAATGGAGTCGGTTACCATGTCCAAGAAACGCCAATCAAAGAAGAAAGGACCTCATCACCGCAAGCTTCGCATGCTGTCCGCCGTCGCTGCGGCAGCTCCGCTCGCCATCGGCGTGCCGGCTGTCGTCAGCGCGGCAGAAGCGCCGCCAACCGGTGTGCAGGTTCCGAATATTCCTCCGATACCGAGTGGAGGAACAATCGAAATCTATACCCCCTTCACGCCCATCGCTTCTGCAACCGGGGGCTACCTGAAGGTCGGCGAATCGGTTGTCGTCGACTTGGACGAGTATTTCCAAGATGCGGAGGGCTTCCTCGTCTACGTGCAGAATCCGAGCGTTGCGGACGTGACCACGTTGAGCGGGGATCTGTATATCGGGGCGAAGCGAGTAGGAACGACGCTCGTTAACGTGATGGCTTATGACGACAATCAACAGTTTGTCGACCATGAACGATTTCGGGTGACAGTCGATCCGAATCCATTGCTCGATTCGGAGGGCAACGGCTTCGATATCCAAGACGCGGCCAAGGCTGTGCGGGCGATGAGCGGCCTGTCGGACACCGTAAAGAAAGAAGCCGCACGCACGGTGCTTCGCTCCGCCGAGTCGTTCCTGGCCTTGCCGAACCGCGCGCCTGAAGCCGGTTCAGAGCCGATTGAACTCGTCGTTCCGGAGCGCACGCGCACCGTGCTGTACCTGGATGACTTTTTTAGCGATCCGGATGGGGATGTACTGAATTACGATATTGACTCCGCGATTACTTTCCCTTCTAGCAGCACTGTTGCTGAATATACGATGGTAGAGGAGCCGGACATCGGCATTATCAAGATCGATGCCTCCACCTACAACGCCGGCAGCTCCACGGTCACGGTCCGCGCGACGGATCCTGACGGCTTATCGGTCACGCAGCAATTCCAAGTGAAGCTGATGAATCGCGAGCTTTTTCCTGTCATCGACAGCATCGATGATCAAGCGACCAATGAGGATACGCCGCTCGCGATTGAGGTCAACGTTCGCGATGACGACGGCGACTCGGTTACGCTCTCGGCCACATCGAGCAACGAGAGCTTGATTCCAAGCAGCGGCATTCAGATTACGGGCACGGGAGACTACCGTAGCATCACTGTCAATCCCGCCGCCAATCAGCACGGCACGTCTGTCATTACGCTGACCGCGAACGACGGCACAGGCCTCGAGGCAACCGAATCGTTCGTCGTGACCGTGAATCCGGTCAACGATGCGCCTGCAGCTTCCGCCTCTCTAGTCGAACTCATCGTTCCGGAGCATTCGAACAGCCTCATCCAGATGAAAGACTTTTTCACCGATCCCGATGGAGACTCCCTCACTTACGCGGTGGTAGGGAGCTTGCCCTCGAGCAGTACCGTTGCAGATTTTGGCTTCGATACGTATAGCGGCACGCTTGCGATCGATTCCTACACGTACAACGCCGGAAGCTCCACGGTCACGATCCGGGCGACGGATCCTGACGGCTTGTCGGTCACGCAGCAGTTCCAAGTGATGCTGGAGAATCGCGAGCTTCCGCCGACCATTGACAGTATCGAGGATCACGCAATGGATGAGGACACTACGTTGATGGTCAATGTTACCGTTCGCGACTTCGATGGCGATCCCGTGACGCTCACAGCCTCCTCCGGCAACGAGAACCTGATTCCTAGCAGCAGCATTCAGGTCGGAGGCAGCGGCGACTATCGAACCGTCACCATGACGCCTGCCGCCAATCAACATGGGACAGCCGTCATTACGCTCACCGCTTCCGACGGCAAGGGCGGTACGACAAGCAGATCGTTCAACGTGACCGTGAATCCGGTGAACGACGTGCCGTCGATCAGCGCGATCCCGGACCAGACGACCGAAGAGGATACGCCGTTGACGTTCACTTTCACGGTCAGCAATCCCGATCATGACCTTGCTGATCTTGCACTAACGTGGGATTCGAGCACAGACATCGTTCCCGAAGCGAACATTGCCATAACGGGAACGGGAGAAACCCGGACCATCACGTTGATGCCGGCTGCCGATGCTTACGGCTCTACTACGATCAAATTGACGGCAACGGATGGGGACGGCGATTATACCGAACAATTCTTTAACCTTACGGTGACACCAGTTCACGATGCCCCCGTCTTAACCGAAGGCGCTACGCTATCGATGGACGTCACTGAGAGCGATTTTAGGATCATCACTGCAGCCGAGCTGTCCTATCAGGGCGCTGAGTCACCCGAAGCACCGATCACCTTCACGATCACGAAGCTTCCTGAGCATGGCATGTTGGAAATTAATGACGGAGCTGTCTATGAAGATGAAGGGGCACCCGGCGTTATCGTGAATGGCACGTTTACGCTTGAGCAGCTCGAGGATAACAGAGTGCTATATCAGCACGACGGCGGCGAATCCGCATCCGACTACTTCGAATTCGTCGTATCGGACGGCACGGCGGAAACAACGACCCAGACATTCAATTTGTCGATCCTGCCGATTAACGACACTCCGCTCCCGACAGAGAGCCCGACGTCCATGTTCTTCCGCCCCGGCCAGCAAATCGTCATCGATCTCGATGAACTGTTCACGGACCCGGATGGCGATTCGCTAACGTACACTGACGTCACGGACGGCAGCAATCCTTATCAAGCCAGCATCGATGGTCATACGCTGACGCTGGTGGCCGACTATTCGACATCGAACAGTGCGGTCACGATCAAAGCGACTGACCCGAGCGGAGCGTGGGCTGAAAGAAGCTTGAGTATCGAGAATTGGACCGGTGGCACCGATCTTCGCGATACGCTGATCGGTGTCAGCGACTCGTATTTGACGGCATATAAGCTCGAGTCTGTCTTCACCTCGTCATCTATGTTCACGTTCACCGCAGAATCCGACGACGAGGCGATCGCATCTGCTTCCATCCGTTTGAACGACGAGGAGAACCCCGTTCTGGAGCTGAGAGGCCACAACGCTGGCATGAGCACGGTTCGCGTCATCGGGACGAATGCTTACGGCACCCGATTGATCGACGGCTTCGTCGTCACGGTCGCGCCGATCGGAGTTACCCCTGTCGCACCTGTTCCGGTCGCATCTAACGGCGACGGTCAAGTTATCGGTTCGTTCGATGCCACCACTATTTTCACGGGCGCAACCTCATACCGGTTTACGTATTCGCCGAACAGCTTGATGATTTCGACGAGCGGTGCGGCGGTCGAGCCTGGAGTTTGGGTCACGGATACGCAATTTTCGGTGAGAAAGGGTGAATTCCTCGAACCGGTCCTCATCGAAGCGAAGAATGACGCCGAGCAGATCGTATCCTACGTGCTGACTTTCGATGAGCCGCCTGAATACATCGGCAATGAATTCATATCGGATACGCTTGTCGTGCAGCGCGGCGATCAATTCTATTTCAACCCGATCTACCCGGAACCGTTATTCTATGACGAGAAGCCGGACACGCTGCAATACAACGTTCATATCGAGAATGAACCCGGCATTGCGAGCGTAGGTCCGGCCGAGAACGGCCTGTTCCCGATATCGGGCATTAACACCGGCATCATCGCGGTTACGCTGTCTGCCACGGATGTAAACGGCAGCTCAGGTTATCACGAATTCACGCTCTATGTCGTGGATGAAGTGATGGAATTCGAAGGCGGCCAGTCCACCGCGAACGTCGATCTCCGCGGTTATCCGGCATTGTCCGGCATCAACTTCGAAGACGAGTCCACCGCGATCGTCATCGATAACATGAACGAGATTAGCAATGACGGTGTCATCACGATTACCGACAACGCGGACGGTACGTTCACGATCTACCAGGCTACTCCCGAGCCCGGCGAGCAAGCGGTTATCTTCCGCGTCCAGGAAGGCGCCAATACGCCGATTACGGTCATTATCTACGTCATCACGCAGCTGGGGACCGCGTAGTGACGCGCACATCGGATATCGCATCCGCATTGCAAGAAAAGCGTTACGAGGAGGCGGAGCGGCTCGCGATCGCCTCCCTGCGTCGATCGCCCCTCCAAGCACAAACTTGGGTGCATCTCGGCGAAGCGTTGCTCCGGCAGGGCTGCGGCGATGCCGCCCGGCATGTGTTCGAGCGTGCTTGGCTGCTGGACCCGCAAGCTGCTTGGGTGCCTGCCGTACAAGATGCGCTGAGAGGTGTTGCTGCCGGACCGCTTCGCCCCGATGTGCATGCGCTGCTCCATGTCCCGGACGTGAAGATTACGGCCGCGGTCATGACAAGCAACGATGCGCGGACGATCGTTCGATGCGCGGGCAGCTTAGTCGATGCCGTCGATGAGATTGTCATCCTCGACTCCGATTCAACGGATGGCACGCTGGCGCTAATTCAAGACATGCCGAAGGTCAGAATCGTACGCCATGTCCCGTTTGAGGATGATTTTGCGGGCAAGCGCAACCGAGGCTTGGCCCACTTCACTGGCGATTGGGTCATCTGGGTCGATGCCGACGAATATCTATTCCCGGAGGACGCCGCAGTCGTACGACAAGCCGCTGGGCTGTTCGACAGCGCGCCGCTGCCGCCCATACTCGGCATATGCCAGGTCAATTCCATACAAGGCAAGGAAATACGAGACTATTCGCTGCCTCGCATGTTCCCGTTAGGGCGAGGCCTTTGCTATCACGGCAGAGTGCATGAACAAGTCATTCTCGAAGGGAAACCGCTGTTCGAGGACGGCACGTTCCGGCGTTCCGTCCGCATCAGGCTGCGGCATGACGGCTACGAGCCGGATGTCATGAAGCACAAAGACAAGCTGAACCGCAATCTGCGCCTCCTGAAGATGATGGTCGAGGAAGAACCGGACAATCCGGGATGGATGCTGTACTACGGCCGGGAACTGCTCGGCAGCGGAGACGTCGACCGAGCGTTGACGGTTCTCGAACGAGCGGAGGAGCATGCCAGCCGAACGCCGTTATTCGGCCGACTTGTCGAAATCCTAACGCTCATGGGCTCGATTCACATGCAGCGCAAGGCATACGATGCCGTCGAACAAGTCTGTCTGCGTGCGCTCGAGGCTTCCCCCTCCTACCCGGACGCGCAGTACATGCTCGCCCAAGCCCGGATGCGCAAGGCGGTTGCCCTCATGCAGGACGCGGAGCGTCGCTTGAACCAGGCCAAGGCTTCTTTCGCAACCTACAGAGGCACGGTGACGGCCGACCGCGCGATCGCCGATTGGAAGGCTGACCTCGCGCTGGCCGATCTTGCCCTGCTCGCCGGCAAGCGCACCGAAGCGATCCGCAGATACACGGAGATATCCCGGCGCCATCCCGAGCTCGAGGCTGTACGCAAGAAGCTGGATAAACTCCAATCCCAGGAATAAGAAGAAGCGCACGGCTCCCACGGCCATGCGCTTCTTCATGTTTATTCTGACGGCTCCGGCACGTACCGGATCGATTGCAGCATATCCAGGAACACCGGCAGCACCTCAGCCTGATCGGCCGCCCGGTAGCTGAACCGCACAATCATTTTGCTCCCGCGGTCCTCGAATGCCCAATAATCCTCGTAGATCACTTCGCGGTCATTGACGCTGCCGACGTATTCGGCATATTCGACAAGCTCCGGATTCGTATAGTTATAGTCCGGCAGTACCTGCCCTTCCTCGAATAATGTGAAAATGCTGCGCTCCCCCATCCACCACTCGGAACCGTCCTCGAAGTCCCGCTTCTCGACCCCGGCCCCTTCCGGGATATAGAACCCGTAGGGCTGCATGGGATCTCGCATGAATGTTGCCTCGTACGGCTCGCCATCGCGTTCCGCGATGCGTTCGGTTCCGTCATAGACAGGAAGCTCTTCAGGCAGCAGCGGAGTGGAGCGCTCGTCTGTCCGCTCTTGTTCTTCCGCAACCGCACCGGCACCCGATGCGACGTCCGCAGCATTGCGATTGCCGCTTGCATCGATGTTATGCGCACGCTCCTCGGCAGCCGCCGATCCATTGTCTCGTTCGTTCCCGCCGTTTGCACAGCCGCTAGCTGCCAACAATACGAAGGTCACCAGCATCCACATGCTGCCCGCTCTTCGACCGCCCCTTCTGCTGTCCCGTTCCATCTCTCGCCTCACCTCAATTGTTAGACGACTCGCCCGGCCAACGAGTTACACGTATAATGGTAACAACCGTACAAGTTCATCTCCTAAGGAGGTTCTGCCGTATGCCTACACCAGACATTCCTGTCGACCTGCCGACCGATTTCCCTGCGTGGACACTGACCGCGACTTGGGAAGAGGATAGCGTAGGCGAATCCTCTTGCGATGTCTATCGCATTACCGCACCGGACGGCACGACCGCTTACGCGAAAATCGGCCCGGCCGGCCACCTCGCAGCCGACCGCGTAATCCTTGACTGGTTGGTAGGTAAGCAGCTGCCCGTACCGGAGCTTCTCTACTTCAACACGGCATTCGGGAAGGATGTCATGCTCATGACCGCGATCGATGGCGAGCATGCAGCAAGCATAACCAATCTCGCAGCGCCGGAGCAGACCGTCACGCGCTATGCCGAAGCGCTGCGGCAGATCCATGCGTTGCCGATCGCCGACTGTCCGGTCGATCGGCAGCTCGATGCTGTGTTGAGCGAGGCTGCTGACCGTATCCGGTTTGGCCTGGTCGATCTGGATGACTTCGAGCCGGCCAATCACGGTCGTTCGCCGGCGGAACTGCTCGCGGAACTCCGGAGCACGCGCCCGGGGCGCGAGGAGCTTGTGTTCACGCATGGCGACTATTGCATGCCGAATCTCGTGCTCCGGGACGGCGCAATCGGCGGCATCATCGATTGGGGAAGCGGCGGGATCGCCGATCGCTACCAGGACATTGCGCTTGCCGTTCGCAGCCTGAGGCACAACAAGCTCGCAGACTATGTCCCCTTGTTCCTTCGTACCTACGGGATCGAAGACCCGGACCTCGCGCGCATCCGTTACTATATCCTGCTGGATGAGTTCTTCTGATCAAGCGCGGCGCCGCTTCTCAACGCATTGAGAAAACCTCTGTCGAGGCCATTCGAAGATGAGCGACCGCGTTAAGAGGTGGTTTTATCGCCAATTAGAATTTCTCGTTCCGTTGTTCTCGGAAACTAATCCGTTCTAATAGGGTCAAAAACCCCGCGGCCGGCGGCCGCGGGGCGATAGTTAAGCATGATGTCGGGGAGAATCGACTAAGCTTCCTCTGCTGCGCTTGCCTCAGCTTCGGCGTCCGCTTCGGCTTCCGCAGCCGCTTCTTCGGCTGCTTCATCCACCGCTTCGTCTGCAGCATCGTCAGCAGCTTCCTCAGCTTCGGCTTCCGCTTCTTCCTCGGCCTCTTCTGCGTCTTCGAGAACTGCGTCGTCAGCAGCCTCTTCTTGCTCTGCCTGTTCCGTGTCCTCTGCCAGTTCCAGACCCGTTACTTCCAATTCTTGCTCTCCCATAGTAATCCCTCCATCATTATCATAGCGTTTGTGCTGCTCCTTCAGTATACGCTTGTACGGATGCATATCCTGTCGGTTGATGGAGTCGAATATTAATTTTTGATTACGCTTCCATTACCATTCATCGTGCCTATCCGAGTGCTATTCGATGCCGTGAGATAATCCTCTATCGATGTCTTTCGGAGATGAGCAATCGCGTTTAGAGGTAGGTTTATTCGCCATACGAGAACGTTCCCTGCGCTCATTGTTATCGCGTAGTTCACTTTCTGTACTGGTAAAATGTCCGCGTATTCCGCAGCAATCGAGCGGCTGCATCCGTAACCGCGAGCCCCTTGATCGCCGCGATCTCCCGGAGGACATCCCCAACCATTGTCGGGCTGGTCTGCTGCCCCGAGTAGGGCCCTTCATGCGGCCAAGGGCCGTCCGTCTCTGCCATGAGCAGCTCGATCGGATAGCGCTTCGCCAGCTCCCGGATCTCAGGCTCATACGCGACGTCCGGCGTAATCGACACATAGTAGCCGCCCGCGATCATCCGCTTGATCGCGGCTTCCGGTCCCTTGAACCAATGGAAGTGCGCCCGCCTTACGCCGTGCCGCTCCATAATGGCGCAGGCCTTCTCCGCATCTTCATAGACGGCGTGCAGCACGATCGGACGATCCAGCTCCGCGGCCAGCGCCGCGAAGCGGTCCAGCAGCCCAAGATAGGGCGCTTCGTCGAAGCGGCCTCCGCCGGCCTCGACCTCCGATCGCGTATAGTACGGCAGCCCGACCTCGCCGATCGCGAACGCTTCGCCTGCCGCATGGCGCTCGCGGATCCACGCGAACAGCGCCTCTTCTTCCGCCGCAGCCGGAACCGACTGCTCCGGATGGTAGCCGTAGGCCGGCATGATGCGCTCGGGATAGGCCGCAGCAAGCGCCCGATTATCCTCGCAGGATGCCAAGTTCATCGATACGGCCACCACGGCCTCCGTGCCGGCGGCGAACGCCGCCTCCAGCAGCGGCCCCCGCTCTTCCGGCTCATACTTATCGACATGGATATGCGCATCGATCCAAGCGATGCTCCCGTCGTCCCCCATTGCCATTCCGCTCATCCCCTTCTCTCTGATGCCTATGCCTGCTTCCTTAGGGCACGAGGCTGCCTGGCTTGAGCAGCTCGTAAATTTCGTCCTTCAGCCGATTGAATTCCGGCGTGCGCCACAGCTTCTCTTCGCGCGGCCTTGCGAACGGGACCTCGATATTCCGCAGCACGCGCGCCGGCTTTTCCGACAGCACAAGCACGCGGTCGGAGAGCAGCAGCGCTTCCTCGATGCTGTGCGTGACCAGCAGCACCGCGCGCCGGTTCGCCTCCCACAGCTTCAACAGCCATTCCTGCATCTGCATGCGCGTCAGCGCATCGAGCGCGCCGAACGGCTCATCGAGGCACATAAGCTTTTGCGGGCTTAGCAGCGCACGGATGAACGAGACCCGCTGCTGCATGCCGCCCGACAGCACATGCGGGTAAGCGTCCGCGTAGCCGTCGAGGCCGACGCGCACCAGCCAATCCCGCGACAACGCGCGGGCCTCCGCACGTCCCACACCCGCGATCTCGAGCGCCAATTCGACGTTGGCAGCGACCGTGCGCCACGGGAGCAGCGCCGCCTGCTGCGGCATGTACGCGATCAGGCCGCGCTTGCCGGCCGCGCTTATCCCATCCACGCGAATGTCTCCCGTATCCGCGCTCGACAGCCCGCCGATCAGCTGGAACAGCGTGCTCTTGCCGCTTCCCGAAGGGCCGACGAGCGACACGAATTCGCCCTCGCCGACGGTGAGCGACACCTCCTGCAGCACCTCTACGCTGCCGAAGCGCTTGCTCACCCCGCGAACCTCCAATGCCTGCGTCAATCCCCGTCACCCCCTTCGTTCCTCGGCCGCCAGCGCACGACGAGCCGTTCCGCCCATGCCGTATGACCGAACAGCAGCATGCTGAACACGATGATGATAATCGAAGCCGCAAAGACGCGTGCCGTCTCCCAGCCGCCCATCGACAGCTTAATATAGTACCCGAGCCCGCTGCTCGCGCCGAGCCATTCCGCCGCTACCGCAGTCGTCACGCTGTAGGCTGCGGCTATCCGCAATCCGGAGAACAGGAACGGGCCGGCATTCGGCAGCTCCAGCTTCATGAAGATCGTCCATTTGTCGGCTCCGATCATCGCCAGATAGTTGCGAAGCTTCGGATCGCTCTGCCACAGCCCGGCCAGCATCGCTACCGTAACGGGGAAGAAGCACACAAGCACGATGAGGACGTATTTGGGAAGTTCCCCGAATCCGAGCCAGATGACCAAGAGCGGTCCGAGCACGAGCACGGGCACGCTCTGCGAGAGGACCAAGAGCGGCGCGATGGCGCGACGTGCGCCAGGCGTCAGATGGATCAGCGTCGCGAGCAGCACGCCGATGCATGCGCCGATCGCCAGCCCGACCAATGTGCGTTCGCCCGTCGCCAACGTATGCTCGGCAAGCCGCGGCCAGACCTTCGGCTGCATGGCCTCGTGCACGATCGCGAGCGGACTCGGCAGAATATACGGCGGTATTGCGAAGATCGCCACGGCCCCCTCCCAGGCGACCAATAGAACGGCAATGACCGCCAGAGGCGGCCATCCGTTCCGGATTTTACTGCCCATCCGGGTATTTCTCCAGCAGACGGCCCATCGATGCGCCGCTGCTCGGATTGTAGTAAATTTTGATCTGCGAGATGACCGACGGGCAGCCCATCTCCGTCATCGCTTCGTTCATCGCCTTGACGACCGCGAGCAGCCCGTCAAGGTCGCCTTCCATCGTCGTCTCGAGCGGCGCCACCCGGTACGGGTAACCCGATGCCTTGATGACATCGATCGCGCGGTCCACGTACGGAATCACGCTCTCGCCCCCGGGGGTAGAGGGCAGAATCTGTATGCTCAGCAGTGCATTGGCCATTGTCGTCAATCTCCTCTTCCTAGCGGCATGGCGGCGTCTTCGCCTATCGCGCCTGCCCTAACATGATTTACTCCGGCAGGTAGTCGTTCGTGAACGCCTTCGCCGGGTCGAACTCGCCTTCCAGAAGGCCATGCTCGGCCATCCACGCCGCGTAGTTCTTCCATACGTCCAGCTTCTGCTCGCCCCAGCGCGCCGCATCGTCTTGATATTTCGGACTGAGCCACTGCTGGCTGGCCTTGACGAGCTCGGCGTTCAAGTCCGGCTCCGCCGCGATCAGCACGTCTGCCGCTTCCTCCGGCTTGTCGATCGCGAACCGATAGCCTGCCGCCGCGCCGGCGATGAATGCCTTCGCCAGCTCCGGCTTATCCGCCAGCAGTTTCTCGCTCGTTGCCAGGACAGGCGTATAGTAGTCCAGCTTGTCGCTGTAATCGGTCAAATACACCATGTTCAGCTTCTCGCCGCGCAGCTCCGCCTCGACGCCCGTCCACGCGTAATAGATCCACGCGAAGTCGATGTCCTTCTCCACCGCCGTGAAGAAGTCGACGTCGCCGATGCTTGCGAGCTCGACCTTCCCGACGTCCGCGCCTTCCTCCTGCATGATCGAGTCGATGACCGCCTCCTCTACAGGGGCGCCCCATCCGCCGTATTTCTTGCCTTCAAAATCCTTCGGCGTCTTGATTCCTTTCGCTTCCGGCGATGCGAAACCCGACGTATTATGCTGAATGACGGCTGCCAGCGAGACGAGCGGCACTTCGTTCGTGCGCGCGAGCGTCAGCGATTCCTGGTAGCTGACGCCGAATTCCGCCGCGCCGGTCGCGACCATCTGGTCCGCGCCGCCCTCGCCCGGCTGCAGAATCTCGACGTCGAGACCCTGCTCCGCGAAGAACCCTTTATCCCTTGCAACGTACAGCCCCGTATGGTTCGTGTTCGGCGTCCAGTCGAGCACGACCTTCACCTTCGTCAGCGGCCTGTCCGCGTCCTTGTTCGCATTCCCCGCTCCGGCAGCCGCGCCGCCGTTCGCTTCGTTATTGCTTCCGCCCCCGCAGCCTGCGAGCAGGAGCATGAGCGCCAGCATGCCGATTCCCCATTGCCGCTTCTTCGTGCCTGTCAACATGTCGTTCCCCTCTCCATCCGTCAATCGTCTATTTTCGACAAAAGAAAAACGCCCCCTGACCGGAAGGCGCCTGTATGCGCTTGGTTCGCCGCCGCTTCGTCGCGCAGCCCACCGCGGGCGTGCAACATTACGGCTTCACCGTCTTTCCTACGCTGGCATTATCCAGATCAGGTATAAGGGTCGGTATCGCCATTCACGGATACCCTCTCAGCCGGCCTGCCCAGCTCCCCTGTCGTTATTCGATTGTCATGCAAGCCTATTATATCAAATCATAGGAAATAATCTATAGCCGGCGTGAATTCCGTTGCTCGCGGCTTGATGTCCGGCGGTCAAGCCGCAAGCGGGGCCCGCCATCATCCATCGGATGCTCGTCGAACCGGACGATCTCAATCGTATTTGTCGCTTGCTCACTTGGTCTGCATACCGTTCTTAAACATCTCTCGCATAAATCGCGTAATCCGCACGGACATTTCGGCCCGCACGACTTCGCGCACCATCCCGAAGCGTTCCTCGTAGCCGCGGCAGACGAAGCGGAAGTACATGACCAGATCGACCTGCTCATCCTCGAACACCTTGATATTGCGCTGCTTTAGCTGCCGCTTGACGCTGCCTAACTCGCGACTCACGGCATCCATAAGGATAAGCGTAGCCTTAAGGTAGAGCGGCTTGAACGTATAGGTCGAGCGCTCGATCTCCTGCCGGTTCTTCTCCGCGATGGAGAGGATCATGGGCAGGATGACGGAGGAGCGGATCAACTCCAGCTCCTCTTTGGTCGGCACTGCGGGGTTCGGCGCAGGCTCCGCGCCGTCCCCCGCAGCCTTGTGGCCATGCCGCTCGAGAAATTGCGTCCGGTGCTCCGGCAGCATCATCCGGCTGGATTCCCAGCGTCCGTTGCCGCTTAGCTTCTTGCTCATTTGTAATGCCCCCCGATCTTAGCTGTCCGCTCGAGCGCTTGGCCGGCTGCCAGCAGCGAGGAGGCACGCAGAATCGCGCCCCCGCCGAACCGATCCTTGATGCCGTCCATCACGCGAGCCATTTCTCGTTGTCTTTCCCGGTCTCCGAACAAGGTGAGCTGGTAGTGGTCCGACGGCGACAGCCCGGACAGCGTGACGCCGATCTTGCGCACGGGCTCGCCGTTCCAATGGCTGAAGAATACCTCCCGGGCAGCCTGGTAAACCTCCTGCGTAATATCGGTCGGGTCCGCAAGCGTCATCTGCCGGAAGAATCCCGTCGGACGGTCAAAGTCCGCCCCTTGCGCGCCGGCCGCCACGACGCGCCCGATATAGCCCTTGGCACGGCAGCGGCGGCACACCTCCTCTGCCAACTCCAGCAGAATGACCTCGATGTCCTGCTTCGCTCCGTAATCGCGGGGAAGCGTCATCTGGTGGCCTACGGCCTTCTGCTCCCGATGCAGGGTAGCCGGGCTTACGGGACTGGGGTCTTCCCCCCGCGCGGTCTGCCACAGCAACTCGGCATGGATATCGCTGTTGCGCTTCATGCGGGCCGCCAGCATCCGCTTGAAGTCGCCTAGCGGCAATCGCCCCACATCGCCGATCGTATGAAGCCCCATCCGAACCAGGTGATTCGTCATCCGCGAGCCGACGCCGAACATTTTGCCCACCGGCAGCGGCCACAGCACCGACTCCACCTGGGCCTTCGGGAGCGTGAAGATCCCTTCGGCGTTCTTCTTGGCGAAGTTGTCGGTGGCCATCTTGGCCAAGATTTTCGTGGAACTGATGCCGACCCGCGCCCATACGCCGGTGCTAAGAAGGATCTTGTTCTGGATCTGTCGCGCCACCTCTTCCGGATGGCCGAAGTATCCCACGCTTCCCGTAATATCCAGAAATTGTTCATCAATGCTGAATGGCTCCACCAAGTCCGTAAACGATTCGAAAATCTCGGTAATCAATAGCGACACGGTAATATAGGTCTGCATGCGCGGCTTGATAATGACCAGCTCCGGGCACTTCGACAAGGCCTCTCCCAGCCGTTCGGCGGTCGTTACGCCCCTTTCCTTGGCGATCGGGCAGGCAGCCAGAATAATGCCGCTTCGGCGTGCCGGATCTCCGGCAACGGCCACCGGGAGACCCTTATATTCCGGATGCGCGGCTTTCTCCACCGAGGCATAGAAGGATTGACAATCCGCCAGCATAATAATGCGGTCACGACCGGCCATAACATGAACACCGCCCTTCATCCGGCAAGCCTCGGATCGCGTCCTTCGTGAAGCGAACTGAAATAGAACGTTTGTTCTTATATTACTACGAACAATTGTTCCCCTTCAAGTGATAAATTATTCTAGGCAGCAAGCAAGGCCTCCTCCCGATCCGGGAAGAGGCCTTGCGCTGCGCGAATGACGCTTATGCGATTTAGATGCCGCCTTCCGCCCGAACGGCCGCAGCGGATTGCCGGCGCAGCGCGGCGTTCGCCGCGCCGATGCGAAATGCCTGCCAGCAGCTGATCGCGAACACGAGCGCGATCGTCCAGAACCAACTGCTCACGCCGAAGGACGCGACGATGACGCCGCCGAGCGTCGGCCCGGCCAGGCTGCCCATGAACTGCCAGGCATTGGCGATCCCGAACGTCCGGGCCTCCATGCCGGCCTGCAGGTACGCTCTGATCTGCGCCTGGATGTTCGGCAGCATGCCCGCCGCAGAGACGCCCATCAGGAATCGGCAGGCGACGATGACCGTATACGAATCGGCCCAAGCCTGAATCGCGCTCAGCGCGACCGCCGATGCCGCCGATGCCTTCAACAGCGGCAAGGGGCCGATCCGATCGGCCAGCCGTCCGAGCACCGGCGCGAACAGGATGACGGCGATCGACGAGATGGCGAGCGCGAAGCCGACGCTGAGGCCGTTATTCCACCATGCGCCGTCGGCGCGCTCGATGTAGAACACGAGCATCGGGCTCGTGCCGACCAGGCAGAAGTTCGTGCAGAATGCGCCGATCAACAGCTGCGGGAACGGCTTGCGGCGCCAGATCGCGGCGAAATCCTGCAGCAGGTTGGTGCGTGCGCCGGCCGGCGCGGCACGCTCCGGCTCCCGCACCAGCCGCCAGACGCCGATTGTCGCCGCCGCGATGAACAGGCTCATCAGCGGAAAAGCCTGCGATGCCGGCAAGAGCAGCATCGCCGCCGAACCGATGAGCGGCCCCAGCATCATGCCGGATTCGGCCATCGTCTGCATGAGCCCAGTCGACGTGCTTACGCGATCCTTGGGCGCGCCGGTCACGACAAGGATCATCGAGAACGGCAGAATGCCGGTGAAGCAGCCCTGCAGGAAGCGCAGAACGGCCAGCTCGAGCGGGTGCTGCGTCAGCGCCATGGCTGCCGTAATGAGCGTCATCCCGATCCCCGACCAGATCATGATCGGCTTGCGGCCGATGCGGTCGCCCAGCCTGCCGAGCATCGGCATGGCCAGCATCATGGCGCAGAAGTTGCCCGCGAATGCGATCCCCGTCCATACGACAAGCTCCTCGCCGGCTAATCCGATCGCGCGCAGATGGCTGGCCAGAATCGGCACATACATGCCGTGCGCCACGCAGACCAGGAGCTGCACCAGCAGCAAGGCCAGGAATTGCCGTCTCCAATCGTTCATGTCATGCCTTCGGCAGCGCGAACCGCAGAAAGCTTGCCGAAGCCTCGAACGCCTGCTCGAGCTCCGCCGTCGCGCCTTCGTACGGCTCCGACGCGCCGAATGCGTGGTCGGCGCCGGGAATGTACCCGAAGTTCTGCCAAGACGCGGTCTTGCGCAGCTCACGATTATGCTCCAGCAGTCGGGCATTGTCCTGCTCGCCCTGAAGAACCAGCGCCGGAATCGACAATCCCGCGAATGCGCGCTTCACGTCGAAGCGGTCGGCATTCCGGTCGAGATCGCCGATGATCGCCTGCTCCCGCAGCGACAGCGCGCGGCCGTCCTCGGCGACGGGCCGATTCGGGCTGCCGCCGCCGTTCCAGACGATGAGCGCCTGCACGGCAGGCTGGCCGGCGGCGAATAAGATGCCCGTCGTTCCCGCGCGGCTGTGGCCGAGCAGCGACAGCCTGCTCGTGTCCGCCTCCGATGCGGCCAACGGAAGGTCCTTGTGCAGCAGCACGTCGGCGACGGCTTCCCAGTCCGCGATTTCGCGGGATACCGTGCTGGCTTCCGCCGCTCGGCTTCCGTGCGGATCGGCTGCAGCCGCCGCGATCCGCGAGAAGTTGAAGCTCACGGCGTAGAAGCCCCGCTCGGCGAAGCGCCCAGCAATATCCGGCCAGAAGCCCCAGTCCTTATGGCCGCGGAAGCCGTGGCCAATGATCAGCGCGGGCTTCGCAATCCCGTCCCGGAACGTCCGTACGTCCCCGTCGATATGCAGCCCTTCCTCCAGTTCAATGCGAAACTGCGCAGCTTCCAGCAATTGTTTGCCCATGCGATATCGCTCCTTCAGGTTGGGATGATTGACGTTCCGTGCTTACTCCGCTCTGAGAATCCAATCTTGAATGTCGAAGTCTTGATCGGCGATTTTCTCCTTCACCAGAAAATCCTTCGTCCCCTCCAAGAGCGCGATGCCTTCGTCCGCAAAGGCCGTATCCGTAATATAGGAGATCGGGTTCGCCTCCTTGACCAGCGCCGGCGTCGACTGCTGAATCTGGGCAACCAGCTCATAATACTCCTGCTCGTGCTGCTTCAAGTCCGCGAGCGCCTTCTCCCGGATCTCGTTCCACACCTTCGGGAAGTCCGGGAACTTCGCTAAGTATTTTTCCGACACGACCGTCGTGCTGGTGCCGACAAGGTCAGGGTGCTTGGAAGCATCGTCGAGATGGGCGTAGCCTTCGTCGAGCTGCTTCAGCGCGTTCACGCCGGTATTGGTCATCGCCTCGACCTCGCCGCGCGCCAACGCCGCTTCGCCGTCCGGGCGCAGCATGTGGACGAGCTTGTAGTCCTTAACGCCTTCCTGCTCCAACAGCCCGACGACGTAGCGATGCATGAAGGAGCCCTTCTGGATCGCAATCGTCTTGCCCTCCAAATCCTTCACCGTCTTCGGGCCGTCCTTCTTGCCGATCAAGTAGCCGATGATCGCCGACGAATGCTGCGCGATCAGTCTGGACGGGGCGCCGGTCGAGCGGGCCAGAATGGCGGGCGTATCGCCCAGGCTGCCGAAGTCGATCCGCCCGCTGATCAGCGATTCGCTCTGGTCGGGGCCGTTCGGGAAGGCGACGAGCTTCACCTCCGTAATGCCGTACTTCTTCAATTCCTCCTGAATAATGCCGGTATGGAAGCCCCAGCCCTCGGCGCCCGTCGGCAGGTTAAGATCGTTCACGCCGATGTAGCCGTACGTCAGCACGGACGGGATGTCGCTTGCCGCATCGTCCCCCGCGGAAGCGGCGGCCGCGCCGCCCTCCTTATTCGAGCCGCCGCCGCAGGCTTGCAGCACAAGCGCGGACAAGAGCAAGGCTGCCGTCAGCAAGATCGTCGTTCTTCGTTGCAGTTGATTCTTTGTCATGGTTGGTTTCTCCTCCGATACGTACAGGTTACGATTGCGATTGCCGTTACAGATTCGTGCGAAGCGCCAGTTGATACATCAATTCATGCTGGGCGACGGGCTTCCTGCCCACTCCCCAGCCGACCTTCTCCCGGTAGCCGCCCAGCAGGCCGCTGCTCTCCAGCTCCTCTTCGTTGACCGCCGCCGCGCCCTCCGCGTCCGGCGCCACATAGAGGGCATCGACCGGGCAATACAGCTCGCACATGAAGCAGGTCTGGCAGTCGCTCTGCCGCGCGATGACGGGCATGTCGCCCTCCACCTTGTCGAACACGTTCGTGGGGCAGACCGACACGCACTTGTTGCATGCGATGCATCTGGATGCGCTGATAACCTCGATCATACCGGTACGGCCTCCTTCTCGACTTGCTCCGTGCGGACATACACCTGATCGAGCCCGCCGCTTACCAGACGGTAGCGCTGCGCATCGTCCAGCTGCGGATAGTCCTCCCGCTTATGCATGCCTCTCGTCTCGGTGCGATGCAGCGCCGTGTTGTACATCCAGCGGGCTGTAGCCGCCATGGCCGCCGCCTCGCGCGCCTTGACCGCATTCGCGTCAAGCGCAGCCGTGCCGCCGCGGATCGCGCTCCATACGTCGTCGAGCCGCTCGAGAGAGCCCTGAAGTCCGGCATCCGTCCGGAACAGGTTGCGGTCGTACGGCGCGACCTCCGCTTGCACCGCGCGGACATATTCCGCCGTCTGCGAGGCGGTCTGGTCGCCGGACTTCGCCGACAGCGCGGTCGAGGACAAGCCTCTCAGCGCGCGCGTATCCTTCCGTTCGCCCAGCCCCTTGGCATATGCGGCTGCGCCTTCGCCGGCGAACGAACCGGACGACATCGCCCAAGCCGCGTTATGGCTGCCGCCCCCGGTGAATCCGCCGCAGATATGCTGCCTAGTCGCGGCATCCCCCGCCGCGTACAGGCCCGGCACCTTCGTCTCGCAATTCTCGTCCGTGATATGGATGCCGCCCGTACCGCGCACTGTCCCTTCCAGACGCAGCGTAACCGGGAATTTATCCTTGAACGGATCGATGCCGAGCCGGTCGAAGGGCAGGAAGAAGTTCGTCTGGCCGACGCGGAGCAGCGGCTTCAAGTCCTCCGGCGCTTGGTCGAGCGACGCATACACCTGGCGCCCCTGCAGCAGGTTCCGGGCGATAATGGAGCGGCCGCGCGTCGAGCCTGCGCCTTCCACCACGCTGCCGTCCTCGTAATAGAAGCTGGCATACCGGTAATAGGCCGTCTTCGTGACGGAGGAGAACGTCGGCGCGATCGCGTAGGCGTTCGAGAACTCCATGCCCGACAGCTCCGCACCCGCTTCCGCCGCAAACAGATAGCCGTCCCCGGTCAGCACGTTGCAGCCCAGCGCCTTGCTCAGGAACGCGCAGCCCCCGGTTGCGATGACGACCGCTCCCGCGCGGACGGTCCACGCTTCGCCGGTCTGCGTACGCACGCCGGATGCGCCGCCCACGCCATGTTCGTCGGCGAGCAGCTCGAGCGCCGGACTGTGGTCCAGAATGCGGACGCCGGCCTTCAGCACCAGCTTCCGCATCAGCCGCATATACTCCGGCCCCTGCAGGCTGCGGCGATATTGCTGCCCGTGCTCATTCACGGGGAACGGATATCCCCAGTCCCCGAGCTTGTTCATATTGTCATAGGTTCGATTCAAGACGCGGTCCATCCAGCTGTTATCCGCCAGATGCCCGCCGAGCGTATAGCGGCTCTTCTTCGCTTCCTCGCGCAGCTCTTGTTCCGGCTGCACGTACCAGACGCCCGTTCCCGACGGAGCCGTTGCCCCGCTGGAGCCGCAATAGCCTTTGTCGACCAGCACGACCTTCGCTCCCGCAGCCGACGCCGTCAGCGCCGCCCATGTACCGGCAGGTCCGCCCCCGATAATCAACACGTCCGCGTCGAGCGTCAACCCTGCATGCCCTTGTGTCCCCAAGCCCATATACTTCGCCTCCCATGTATGAATACTAAATTTGGTTGTTTCCCCTGTTTCCCTGTCACCCCTCGAAGCTATCGCGCCAGTGCAGCCACTTGCGTTCGAGCAGCCTCACGAAGGAATCGACCAGCTTGCCGACGATCGCGAAGAGCAGAATGCCGACAAAAATGTTCTCCGTCACCGCGTTCTGCTTGGCAACGTTGATCAGGAAGCCGATCCCGGCCTGCGAGCCGAGCAATTCCGCCACGACCAAGCCGAGCCAAGCGAGCGCGAGCGACAAGCGCAGACCGAGCAGAATTTGCGGCAGCGCTGCCGGCAGAATCAGCTTGACCACTTGCTTCCTCCGGCTGAATGCCAGCACGCGCGCGACGTCGAACAGCTTGTTGTCCACGCCTCGGATGCCCATAAGCGTATGAATATAGAGCGGGAAGAAAGCGCCTTTGGCGATGATCAATATTTTCGACGCCTCCCCGAAGCCGAACCAGAGAATGATCAGCGGCGCGATCGCCAGGTGAGGAATCATGCGCAGCATCTGCATGCTCGGATCCAGCACGTGCTCGGCGTTGCGGGATAGCCCTGCCAGCAAGCCGAAGAGCAGTCCCAATCCGCCGCCCAGTAAGAAGCCGATCGCCGCCCGGCCCGCGCTGATGCCGAGATGATGCGTCAATTCCCCCGCAGCTGCCAGCTCCGCGCCCGCTTGGATGATGGTCAGCGGACTGGGCATGAATACCGGCGAGATCCATCCTTCGCTGCTGCCGTACTGCCATATAGCCAAGATCAACAGCGGTATGGCCGCTCCGACGGCCGCATCGCCGAGGAGCCGCTGCCGCGGCAGGATCAGCCGTCTCTTCGTCCGCAGCACCGGCTGAATGGCCGGCTGCTGCAGCACTTCCGCACGCTCGCTCATATTGCGCGTCCCTCCTTCGAATATCGATTTAGCCTTTATAGCCGTCCTGCCAGTGCAGGAGGCGCCGTTCGAGCAGCCGGACGAGCGAATCGGTGAGCTTGCCGACCAGCGCGAAGACGATAATGCCGACGAAGACGATCGGCGTCTTGCTGAATTGGCGCGCGTCCGACATCATGTAGCCGATGCCCTCGGTCGAGGCGATCAGCTCCGCTACGACCAAGCCCAGCCAGGCAACGCCGAGCGAGATTCGCACGCCCAGCAGAATGTTGGGCATCGCGGCGGGAATGACCAGCCGGACGATTCGCTTGAGCGGACTGAAGCCCAAGACGCGCGTCACGTCGAACAGCTTGTTGTCCGAATTGCGGATGCCGATGAACGTGTTGATGTAGAGCGGGAAGAACGCTCCCTTGGCGATGAGCAGCACCTTCGACTCTTCCCCGATGCCGAACCAGAGCACGAAGAGCGGCACCAGCGCGAGATGGGGAATCATGCGGAGCATTTGGACGGACGGGTCGAGCGCCCGCTCGGACTGACGGAACAGCCCGACGAGCAGCCCCGTCAGCAGGCCTAATCCCCCGCCCAGCCCGAAGCCCAGCGCCGCGCGCCGCAGGCTGACGCCGAGATTCCCCCATAGCTCGCCTGACTCGCTCAGCCGCCAGAACGTCTCCGCAATCGTCAGAGGCGTCGGGAACAGCAGCGTCGAGATCAACCCAAGATCGCCTGCCGCCTGCCACGCGGCCAGCAGCGATACCGGCAGGATCGCGCCGAGCGTGAACACGGTCCATCTGCGATTCCCTTCCGGACGCACGGATTCGGCCGGACTTATAGAACGATTCATTCTTAATCCCCCTTCGTCATGGCGCGGCATACGGAGGGGCTAGATGCCTGCGCCGTCTGCCATTTCGAATTCGTCCGATTTCTCGAATTCGCCGAGCACCTTCAGCCGAAGATGCTGGAAGGCGCTGCTCGTTTTTCGCCGCGGATAATGCAAGTCATTCGCGATGATCGCGCGAACCGCTCCGGGCCTCGGCTTCAGAATGACAATGCGATTCGCGAGGAAGACCGCTTCGTCGATATCATGCGTCACGAAGATCATCGTCGTCTTGTTCTTCTGCCAAATATCCAGCAGCACTTCCTGCATGTGCGACCGGGTAAAAGCATCCAGCGCGCCGAACGGCTCGTCGAGCAGCAGCACCCTTGGATTGCGAAGCAGCGCCCTCGCGATGGCCACGCGCTGCGCCATGCCGCCGGACAGCTCGCGCGGATACGCCTTGGCGAAGCCCTCCAGCCTGACCAGCTTGATCAGCTCGTCGACGCGCTGCCGAATGTCCGGCTTCGCAAGCGACAGATCCGCCGCGATGTTCCGCTCGACCGTCAGCCACGGGAACAAGCGCGGCTCCTGGAAGATGAAGCCCTTGTCGATGCCGGGGCCTTCGACGCGCCGATCGGCAAGCACGACATCGCCGGCATAGCCGCCATCGAGTCCCGCGATGATCTTGAGCAGCGTGCTCTTGCCGCAGCCGCTTGGGCCGATGACGGTAATGAATTCGCCTTCCTTGATTGCCAGGTCAATGTCATGGATGGCGTGGACGCTTCCTTTCTGCGTCTGGAATGTTTTGTTCAGTCCTCGAATAGCGAGCAGTACGCTTGCGCTCAATCGCGATCACCCTTTCTCAACGCAAAAAGAGGTCATTCTCCGATGAGAATGCCTCCGTCCGAACGGTCGACAACTGTCTTTATGCGGTTGGGGCGCCGGCTTCCTGGACGAACTGCGCCAGGCGCTCGACCAGATTGCCCTTGCCGAATGTGTAGAACTTCGTTCCCTCCGCCATCGGCTCCGATCGGCGGCTGGCATCCAGGAACGCGAGCGTCAGCGCTCTTCGTTCCTCGACGGATCGATAGCCGTTATCGTACAGCCACATGTCGATTGCATTGTATACCCCTCGATTCAATCGATAGGTTGCCAGACAATATTGGCTGAATCGAATATCCGGCAGATGAACCGCAGCGGCGTTCATCTCGGCCCTCCCCTCCAGGAAAATAAAAAGAGACTTTCCGTTGCGCGGGCTGCCGCGCTGCGAAAAGTCTCCAAACACATGGTCGACAAATCGATATTGTATTATTCCGATAAGTATTATCGGTTTAATTAGTTGTTAGAATACCATGCGCCTATCCGGCTGTCAATCCTCAAGTTGAAAATCGTTCCAGCCTGCCTGCATATGCGGAGCGGAGCAGGCCGTTCACCCGGAACGGCCTGCTCCCAGCTCCTCGGCTGTCATCACGGCCAGTTCGACCTTGCTGAGCCCGAAGCCGTATTCATGCGTCATCTCGAAGCTGGACGGGAGCGGCAGCGCCGCAAAATACGCCGCGATGCCGCCGGGGCCGGCAGCATCGAACCAATCGCCGGGCTCGGCCGGTTCGACCGGCAAATCCGCCCATGCGTCTGCAAGACGCGGACTGAAGAGCGGCTCGGCGCCGGGCCGCAGCCGCAGGCCGATAAGCCGTTCGCGATACGGCCGCTCCGGCGGCTTGTGCCGGATCGGCGCGAACAGCTCCGGCGCATAGTCCGCCCGCGAACCGGTGTGGCGGACTTGGCGGGCGAAGCGGTGCACGCCTTCCCGAACCTCCGGCACGCCGAAGAGCATGGCGTACAGCCGCTTCCCGAACGCAATGCGCTCGCGCAAGCTCCCGAAGTTCTCCAGCACAAGCCCGGCTGCCCGCAGGCCGATGTCCTCTCCCGCGTGCAGCGGGAGCTGGGCATCCTGCGCGGCGAACCGGTAAGGGAAGATCACTTGATTCAGCTGCAGAAGCGACTGCATGCCGAAGAACAGCTTGCCGAGCACATGCTTGCGGTAGTAGGGATGCTGCACGACCCTGCCCTCGATATAATGCTGCTCGTTCACGATCAGCGCGATCGTCAGCGGCACCGGATCCTTGCGTCGGCAGAATTGCGCCCATGCCGGCTGCATGAAGCGGGATACGCCGAAGGCAGGCAGCAGCCTCGACAGATCCCGGCCGAGCTTCTGCCCTGCTTCGTAGAGCAGCAGCTGCGGATACGCATCCTGGAAGATCAGCGCATTCGCCCGCTCCAGGAAGCGGAAGGTCGGCTCGCGCTGCTCCGGGCCGAGCAGCCTGGGAATGAGCTCCCCCTGAAGGTCGGTCATGCACCAGCCCCCGTTGCGGGATACCATGTGCGCCAGCATCGCCCAATGCAGCTCGGGACAGCGGCCGTAGATCGCACGGTACGCTTCCGTGCGCGTGACATTGTTCCGGTTAAGCCGCTGCGTCTCATGGCGGATCCGATGGACGATCGCCCGTTCTCCGTCGCTCAAGCCCAATACGGGAGCAAGGTGCATACTGCCGGAAGAAGCGGCGTTTGCCCCTGTCCCCGCCTCCGGAGGGACTCCGAGCGTTGCCGACGCCTCCGCCATCCCGATCGCCTGCGGCGACGGCGGCTTCATCGCGGCGTGAGCCGCTGTCCACGCAACCGTCAATTCGGCCACGGCCGCGCCGTCCAGGACGAGGCCCTCCGCCTGCTCCAGCATCTGCTTCGAGGCCGACCAGCCCTTCCACTTGCCGGCCAGGTAATGCATGAACGCCGCCGGCCAGCGGAACAGCCGATCCCACCCGCCGCCGGATTCCGAAGCGCTCCGCGGACGTACCGTATTTCTCAAGGAGGACGCCTCCCTTCCTTCGCGCGCGCGAAGCGCGTCGTTGCTTCATCCCCATTATCCACCATTAGCCTATTCTTTAATCCCCTCCGTTGGCACAGATCAAGTGCGCGTTCGAAGCTCTAGCTGCGGCGTCGACGCGTCTCGACCTGTCTGCTCGACGACGGTCTAATCGTGCTGGCCGCGTTCATCTCGCCCTACCGTCAGGATCGCGACGCCATCCGACAGTCGATGCAGACGCCCGAATACGCGGAAATTCATGTGGACAAGTCCGCTCGCCGTCTGTGAGCGGCACGACCCGAAGGGTCTATACAAGCCGGCCAGGGTAGGAAGCCCTCCAACGTTGACCGGCATATCTGCCCCCTATAAGCCGCCGGTCCGGCCGGGACTCGTGCTGCGATCGGGCGAGCGGCCGCTGACGGCATGCGCGGAGCGGGAGGTGCATGACTTGGTCGAACGAGGCGATCTCGGGGACAAGGCAGCCGAACAGAGGTATAATGGGAGTCAAGCAGAATAAACGTGGCCCGTGTGAGGTTAAGGAGGACGAGTATAACGATGTGCGGCAGATATACCATCACGGTATCGCTGGAGGAATTGATGATGCGGTACATGATCGGCGTCACGAACGTCCCGTATCATCGGCCCAAGTACAATGTCGCGCCCGGCCAGATGGTCGCGGC